>NZ_RZOL01000165.1:0-13110 GCF_004022985.1 Mesorhizobium sp. M7A.F.Ca.ET.027.02.1.1
GCCGGCAGCGGCGTGCCGGTTGCCAAACACGGCAATCGCGGCCTGTCATCGTTGACGGGGGCAGCCGACGTGCTGGTTGCGCTCGGCGTCAAGATCGATATCTCGCCCGAATTCATCGGCCGCTGCATCCACGAGGCAGGCGTTGGCTTCATGTTCGCGCCTGCGCACCATCCGGCGATGAAGCATGTCGGCCCGACCCGCGTCGAACTCGGCACCCGCACCATCTTCAACCTGCTCGGGCCGCTCTCCAATCCGGCCGGCGTCAAGCGGCAGCTGGTCGGTGTGTTCCTGCCGGAATGGATCCTGCCGGTTGCCGAGACGCTGAAGGCGCTGGGTGCCGAGCATGTCTGGGTCGCCCATGGCGACGGCTATGACGAGATCACCACCACCGGCGAGACGCAGGTTGCCGAACTGATCGGCGGCGAGATCCGCAGCTTCACCCTGACCCCTGAAGCGGTTGGGTTGCCGCGCCACAGCAAGGACGAATTGCGTGGCGGCGATGCGGACTACAACGCCAAGGCCTTGCGCGATATGCTGGGCGGCGCCGCCGGCGCCTATCGCGACACCGTGCTGATGAACGCCGGTGCCGGACTGGTTGTGGCCGGCAAGGCGACGACGCTTGGCGACGGCATCGCGGCGGCGGCGCAAGCCATCGATAGCGGCCGTGCCCTGCAAGTGCTCGACAGGCTGGTCGAGATTTCGAACGGATAACGGATAGAGCGTGTCTGACATTCTTCGCAAGATCGAGGCCTACAAGCGCGACGAGATCGCGGCAGCAAAGGCACGCGTGCCGTTGGCCGAAATCAAGGCCCGGGCAAAAGACGCCGACGCACCGCGCGGCTTTCTTGCCGCACTGGAAGCGAAGCGCAAATCCGGCGCCTTCGCGCTAATCGCCGAGATCAAGAAGGCGAGCCCTTCCAAGGGTCTGATCCGTGCCGATTTCGATCCACCGGCGCTGGCGCAGGCCTATGCCAAGGGTGGTGCTGCCTGTCTTTCGGTGCTGACCGATGCACCGTCCTTCCAGGGTGCGCCCGAATTTCTCACCTGGGCGCGAGCCGCCGTCGCGCTGCCGGCGCTGCGCAAGGATTTCCTGTTCGATCCGTATCAGGTCTACGAAGCCCGCGCCTGGGGCGCGGATGCCATCCTGATCATCATGGCCAGTGTCGACGACGTCCTGGCCAGCGAGCTCGAGGCGACGGCCTTCGAACTCGGCATGGATGCACTGGTCGAAGTGCACGACGAGACCGAGACGCAGCGCGCGCTAAAACTGTCGTCGCGGCTGATCGGCATCAACAACCGCAATCTGCGCACATTCGAGACCAGCCTCGACACTTCCATGCGGCTGGCGACGATGGTTCCGGCCGACCGCTTGCTGGTCAGCGAGAGCGGTATTTTCTCGCATGACGACTGCCTCAGGCTGCAAAAGAGCGACATCGGCACTTTTCTTGTCGGCGAGAGCCTGATGCGGCAACAGGACGTCACCGCGGCGACGCGCCTGCTTCTGACAGGCAAGGCTTTGGCCGAGGCCATCTGACGATGGTATCGGGCCTTACCCATCTCGGCGCGCAGGGCGAGGCCAACATGGTCGACGTCGGCGACAAGGACGAAACAACGCGCACGGCGATCGCCGAAGGCTTTGTCGCGATGCAGCCCGAGACGCTGAAGATGATCCTCGCCGGCAACGCCAAGAAGGGCGATGTGCTCGGCACCGCGCGCATCGCCGGCATCATGGCGGCGAAGAAGACGCATGAACTGATCCCGCTCTGCCACCCGCTGCTTTTGACCAAGGTTTCCGTCGACATCGAGCCCGACCATGCTTTGCCCGGCCTGAAGGTCACCGCACTGGCGCGCGTCACCGGCAAGACGGGTGTCGAGATGGAAGCGCTGACCGCCGCTTCGGTCGCCTGCCTGACCATCTACGACATGGCCAAAGCAGTAGACCGCGCCATGGTCATCACCGGCATCCGCCTGGTCGAAAAGACCGGTGGCAAGTCGGGTGACTACAAGGCGAGCGCCTGATGGCGCTGGTTCCTATCGCGGAGGCGCTTGAACGCCTGCTTGATGGCGCGGCGCCTCTAGCCGGCGAAAGCGTTCCCCTGTTCGAGGCTGTGGATCGTGTTCTGGCGGAACCGGTCGTGGCACTTCGCACCCAGCCGCCTTTCAATGCTTCCGCCATGGACGGCTATGCAGCGCGCGCCGCCGACGTCACGTCGGTCCCATCCAGGCTGTCGGTGATCGGCATGGCGCCGGCTGGGCGTGGCTTCGACGGCACGGTCGGCCAGACGCAGGCCGTGCGCATCTTCACCGGCGCGCCGCTGCCCGAAGGCGCCGACACCATCGTCATCCAGGAGAATGTCCGCGATCTCGGCGGCGGCGAAATCGAAGTGACCGAGCCAACGGCGCAATGGCGCAATATCCGCCGCATCGGGCTCGATTTTTCAACAGGCGACATGCTGCTGGAAAAAGGCCGCTTGCTCGACCCGGCGGCACTGTCGCTGGCAGCATCGGCCAACCATCCTCGGGTCAGCGTGGTGAAACGGCCGCTGGTCGCCATTATCGCCACCGGCGACGAATTGCTGCCGCCGGGCAGCGATCTCGGCCCGGACCAGATCATTTCATCGAATGCCTATGGCGTCGCCGCCACCGCACACTCGGTCGGCGCCCGCGCGCTCGATCTCGGCATTGCCGCCGATCGCAAGGATGCTATCGCCGAACTGGTGCAAAAAGCGGTCGCGGCCGGTGCGGATGTCATTGTGACGCTTGGTGGCGCCTCGGTCGGCGATCACGACCTGATCCACGACGTGCTGACCGGCGAAGGCATGACGCTCGGCTTCTGGAAGATCGCCATGCGTCCTGGCAAGCCGCTGATGTTCGGCCGCCTCGGCGATATCAGGTGCATCGGCCTGCCCGGCAATCCGGTGGCAAGCCTGGTCTGCTCGCAATTGTTCCTGAAGCCGCTGCTGGCGCGGCTCGGCGGCCGCAATCATCGCCAGGACATTCGTCCGGCGCGGTTGGGTGCCGCCATGCCGGCCAATGATCTGCGCCAGGACTACGTCCGAGCCGTGGTCAGGGAAGATGACGGCGTGCTGGTGGCGACGCCGTTCGGTATCCAGGATTCCTCGATGCTGAGAATGCTGGCCGACGCCAACGGGCTGATCGTGCGGGCGCCGTTTGCCCCCGCAGCAGCTGCTGGCGAGGCCTGCAGCGTACTGATGCTGCGCTGAAGCAGAACAAGACAAACCATTAATAAAAAAATGGAAAATGATCTCGGTGCTAGCCCGATATCAAGGCGCGGCTCAGTGGGTGGGCCGGATCGGCAAGGCCGTCGACAATGCTGAAATGATGCCGGTCGGGCTCGACCACGGTGCTGGTTGCAGCACCGAGGCCCGTCCAGATGTTGGCAAGCAAGGCGTTCTGACGCAGGAACTCGGCGCGCTCGCCACCACCGGCCCAACAGGTGATGCGGACACCATCCATGGGCCGCAACAGTGCCGGGCTTTCCGCCAACGCCTCGGCCTCGTCGATGGCCAGAATCGCGTTCATCTCGGTGCGCATGATCGGACGCAGATCGTGGACACCCGAAATCGAAACGACATGGCGCACGCGCCGCGCCACATCGTCCGCCAGAGGCGTGGTTGTCGTCACCATCCGGCTGGCAAGATGGCCGCCGGCCGAATGTCCGGTCAGCATCAGCGGCCCGTCGACCATTGCCGCCGCCTTGCCGATCGCCACGCCGATCTCCTGGACGATGCCGGCGATGCGTAAGTCCGGGCACAGCGTGTAGGACGGCATCGCCACGGCAAAGCCGCTGCTGACCGCACCATTGGCGAGATGCGACCAGAAACTCTTGTCGAACGCCTTCCAGTAACCGCCATGGATGAACACCACCAACCCTTTGGGCGTGGCGCTGGGGAGGAAGAGATCGAGCCGATTGCGTCGCCCATCGCCATAGGTGATGTCGAGCCGTGCCCGGCCCTGCGCCGAGAGTGCGTCACGAAACGCTTGCGCAGGCTCCACCCACGCGGCCGGCCATCGGTCGCTGCCGGCGATATTCGCACCGTTGGCATAGGCATCATCCCAATCGACGATGTGACGTTCGAACATCTGCGCCCTTCCCCAAAAACGGCATCGCTGTTCCGCTAGCAATGGCCACCGCCACGCCATGCGTCAATGCTCTAGGGCAAAAACATTTTAGGCTTGAAACAAATTTCGACTGGTGCGATCCTGCCCGCACGAACAGCCGACAATGGGAGGTCTGCTGTGCTGCCCGAAGCCTGCAAATGGTCACCCCGTTCGGGTGGCGTCGAGCAAGGCGCGACTTGCGGCACGAAGCCTCCTCAAAAAAAGCAGGACCTTCAGATCACTGGTCAGGCGCCTCGCGCACTGGCCGTCCAGCAGACAGGAGAGCGGCGACATGCTTGGGCCTTCAGCGCATATCGACACGTTCACGCGCGATCACCTGCCGCCGCCGGAGCAATGGCCTGAAATCCTGCTCGACGGCTTCGACTATCCCGAACGCCTCAACGCCGGTGTCGAACTGACCGACAGGCTGGTCGAGAAAGGCCTGGGCGACCACACCGCGCTGATCGGCAATGGCCGCCGCCGCACCTACAAGGAACTGTCCGACTGGACGAACAGGCTGGCCCACGCGCTGGTCGAGAATTATGGGGTCGAGCCGGGCAACCGGGTGCTGATCCGTTCGGCCAACAACCCCGCAATGGTCGCCTGCTGGCTGGCCGCCACCAAGGTTGGCGCCGTGGTCGTCAACACCATGCCGATGCTGCGCGCCGGCGAACTCGCCAAGATCGTCGACAAAGCGGAAATCACCGTCGCGCTCTGCGACACCAGGCTGATGGACGAGATGACCGCCTGCGCCAAGGACAGCGCATTCCTCAAGCAGGTCATCGGTTTCGACGGCACCGCCAACCATGATGCTGAACTCGATCGTGCCGCTCTCGACAAGCCGGTGACGTTCACCGCAGTCGACACCGGCCGCGACGATGTTGCCCTGCTCGGCTTCACCTCGGGCACAACAGGCGTTCCGAAGGCGACGATGCATTTTCACCGCGACCTGCTGATCATCGCCGACGCCTACGCCCGCGAAATCCTGGAGGTGACGCCGGACGACATCTTCGTCGGCTCGCCGCCGCTGGCCTTCACCTTCGGCCTTGGCGGACTCGCCATCTTCCCGCTGCGCTTCGGTGCGGCGGCGACGCTGCTGGAGCAGGCGACGCCACCCAACATGATCCACATCATCGAGACCTACAAAGCGACGATCTCTTTCACCGCGCCGACTGCCTACCGCGCCATGCTGAAGGCCATGGATGAAGGAGCGGACCTGTCATCGCTGCGCGTCGCCGTTTCGGCCGGCGAAACCTTGCCTGCTCCCGTTTTCGAAGAGTGGACACAAAAGACCGGAAAGCCGATCCTCGACGGCATCGGAGCCACCGAGATGCTGCACATCTTCATCTCCAACCGTTTTGACGACATGAAGCCCGCGTCGACCGGAAAGCCGGTGGGCGGCTACGAGGCGCGCGTCGTCGATGACGAGATGCGCGAGGTGCCACGCGGCGCGACCGGCAGGCTTGCGGTGCGCGGACCGACCGGCTGCCGCTACATGGCCGATGACAGGCAGAAGGAATACGTGCGCGACGGCTGGAACCTCACCGGCGATACCTTCACGCAGGACGAGGAAGGCTTCTTCCATTTCGCCGCACGCTCCGACGACATGATCGTCAGCGCCGGCTACAACATCGCCGGTCCCGAGGTCGAGGCGGCGCTGCTGGCGCACCCGGACGTCGCCGAATGCGCTGTCATTGGCGCCGAGGACGCCGAGCGCGGCCAGATCGTCGAGGCGCATGTCGTGCTGGTGCAGGGCGTCGCGCCCGACGCCCTCACCACCAAGCGCCTGCAGGACCATGTCAAGGCAATGATCGCGCCCTATAAATATCCGCGATCGGTAAAATTCATCGCCGCCCTGCCCAAGACCCAGACCGGCAAGATCCAGCGCTTCCGGCTGCGCACGGAGAAAATCGATTGAGCGAGCCATACGATCCGGCGTCCGAAGGCGCCCAGATGTCGTTCAAGGAGCGCATGTCCTACAGCGACTACCTGCACCTGGAGAAAGTGCTGGAGGCCCAAACGCCGCTGTCATCGGCGCATGACGAGATGCTGTTCATCATCCAGCATCAGACCTCCGAACTCTGGATGAAGCTCGCTCTGCACGAGATCGGCGCCGCGATCCGTTCCATCCGCGCCGACCGGCTCGAGCCGAGCTTCAAGATGCTGTCGCGCGTTGCGCGGATCTTCGAGCAGCTGAACAATGCCTGGGATGTGCTGCGGACGATGACGCCGAGCGAATACACCGAGTTCCGCGACGCGCTCGGCCAGTCCTCGGGTTTCCAGTCCTGGCAGTATCGCGCCATCGAGTTCATGGCCGGCAACCGCAACCTGGCCATGCTCGGGCCGCACAAGCACCGGCCCGACCTGAGCGGAAAGCTGGAAGCGATCCTGACCGAACCATCGCTCTACGACGAAGCGCTGCTGCTGCTTGCGCGCAACGGATTCGACATCGGTGCCGATGCCAAGCGCACGGGCTGGCGTGAGACGCGAACCGAGAATGAAGAGGTGCTGGTCGCCTGGCAAACCATTTACCGCGATCCGCAGCGCTACTGGATGTTCTACGAACTGGCAGAGAAGCTGGTCGACTTCGAGGATTATTTCCGCCGCTGGCGCTTCAACCACGTCACCACGGTTGAGCGCATTATCGGTCTGAAACGCGGCACCGGCGGCACGTCGGGTGCTTCGTATCTGAAGAAGATGCTCGAGGTGGTGCTGTTCCCGGAACTGTGGACGGTCCGCACCCGGCTCTGACATCGTCGAAATGAAAACAGCGACGCGCGGCGGCGGAACACCCTTCGCGAACAACCGGGGACTGACTGACCATGAGTGGATTTCCTGATCTCGCCGCAGTCGAAGCGATGGATGCCACAGATCCGCTGCGGGCCATGCGCGACCGTTTCATTCTGCCGGAGGGGGTGATCTATCTCGACGGCAATTCACTGGGGGCAGCGTCTCATGCCGTTTTCGGCGAGCTGCAGCAGGCGGCAACCCAGGAATGGGCCCAGGACCTCATCCGAGCCTGGAATACGGCCGGATGGTTCGAGATGCCGATCGAACTCGGCGATCAACTCGGACGCCTGATTGGAGCCGCGGCCGGCCAGACCGTCGTCTGCGACACGACGTCGACCAACATCTACAAGGTGCTGCATGCGGCGCTGGAGATGCGGCCGGGCCGGTCGGTCATCGTCGCCGAGGGTGACAGTTTCCCCACCGACCTGTACATCGCCGAAGGGGTGGCCTCGACACGGGACGGCGTCCTGCTGCGCCTCGCGGGCGTCGACGCGCCCACCATCGAAGAGCTGATCGACGAAAACGTCGCGGTGGTGCTGGTCAACCACGTCAACTACAAATCGGGTGAACTGCGCGACATGGCGGCGCTGACGCGCAAGGCTCATGCGGCCGGAGCGCTGATCGTCTGGGATCTATGCCACACCGCCGGCGCCCTGCCCGTCGAGCTCGATCAGGCAAATGCCGATTTCGCCATCGGCTGCACTTACAAGTACCTCAACGGCGGTCCGGGCGCACCGGCCTTCATCTATGCCGCGCAGCGCCATCACGGCGATATCAGCCAGCCGCTCAGCGGCTGGTGGGGCCATGCGCGGCCCTTTGCCTTCGAACGGGGGTATGTTGCCGGCACCGGTATCCGCCGCTTTCTGTGCGGCACCCAGCCGGTCCTGTCGATGCGGGCGCTCAAAGGCGCGCTTGTCATCTGGAACGACGTCGACATGGCGGCATTGCGAAAAAAGAGCGTCGCGCTGACGGAACTGTTCATCCAGCTCGTCGAAGCAAAGTGCGGCGCCTATGGCCTCACGCTGGAGACCACCCGCGACGCGACCAGGCGCGGCAGCCAGGTGTCGTTCCTTCACGATCACGGCTATCAAATCATGCGGGCGCTGATCGAGCGCGGCGTCATCGGTGATTTTCGCGCGCCATCGACCATCCGTTTCGGCTTCACGCCGCTCTATGTCGGCTACAAGGATGTGTGGCTGGCGGTTGAGGTGCTGGCGGATATTCTGCGCACGGGCGCATGGAAGGACCAGCGTTTCGCCGTCAAGGAAGCCGTTACCTGACGCAACGATCTCCGCGATTTGCCGTCGCCGCCCTCACTGCCCGGCGGATGACGGAGGGCTGAATTCCAGCCACAAATGCCAACAGACGTTGGCGTTTTGGCTCCGTTTCGTTCACGGCAAACGAACGTCCCGAAGATTGATAGCGTCCCTTGTGGAGGTCGATCGGCAGATGATGCCAAGCCTTGGGTCGAGGATGAGCCACAGGTCATTAACCATAATGATTTCAATGTGAGCAGGCGCATTGCCGTGGTTGGCGCCTGTCGATCGCGACCCGCTGGCAAGCCCAAATAATTTCAGCAGCCTTAACAAATTCATTAAACTTTAAACGGTTGCAGAACACAACTGGAACAGATAGTGTTTGTTCTGGGTTTGTTTTTCGATTCTGGTTTCAGGTAATCTGGGGGCCGCCATGCTGACACGCAAGCAACATGAACTGCTGATGTTCATCCATGAACGCCTGAAGGAGAGCGGCATTCCGCCATCCTTCGACGAGATGAAGGAGGCGCTCGACCTTGCCTCCAAATCCGGGATTCATCGGCTGATCACCGCACTTGAGGAGCGCGGCTTTATTCGCCGGTTGCCCAACCGGGCACGCGCGCTGGAAGTGCTGCGATTGCCGGACTCGATCGCGCCCGGCCTCAACGCGGCAAAGAAGTTTTCGCCAAGCGTCATCCAGGGCAGTCTCGGTCAGGGTGGTGCCCTTGGCCGGCAGATCAAGCCGGCGCCTTCGCGGATGCCCTCGCCCGGCAATGATGACGATGCGGTCTCCGCCGTGTCGATCCCGGTCATGGGCCGTATCGCCGCCGGTGTGCCGATCGATGCCATCCAGCATCAGACGCATTCGATCTCGGTGCCGCCGGACATGATCATGGGCGGTGCCCACTATGCGCTGGAGGTCAAGGGCGACTCGATGATCGAGGCCGGTATCTTCGACGGCGACACCGTCATCATCCGCAATGCCGACACGGCGAACCCCGGCGAGATCATCGTGGCGCTGGTCGATGAAGAGGAAGCGACGCTGAAGCGGTTCCGCCGCAAGGGCGCTTCGATTGCTCTCGAAGCCGCCAATCCAGCCTATGAAACCCGTATTTTCGGGCCGGACAGGGTCAAGGTGCAAGGCAAGCTCGTTGGCCTGATCCGCCGCTACTGAGGCGGCTGCGTTTCAGCCACTGGCTTCTCGGGTCTCTTGAAGGGTGGCAGCCCCCTCGCCTCGCGCGAGAATTTGCGTTGCGCATGCCAGGGCCGGTATGGGCTGTCCACGGCGAAGCTGATCGTCGCCGGCGTGGTCGCCGATTGGCGATCGAAGAAGATCGCGGCACTGCCTTTGCGAGCCAGTTGCCGCTTGGTGATGACGAGAACCAGCGGGTTGTGACAGGCGTCATACGCGGTGGCGTCATTGATGACGATCAGCTCGGCGAAACCGCAGGCTTTCCAGGTGTCCTTGCGGTCCTCGACATAGGCAATGATCGCACCGGACGTGTGCCTGGCCACGCAGACGCCTGAGGTGCAATAGAACGGCGATCCCGGCGGTAGCTCAACGGCATCCGCGACGTCGAATTGCCCGTCGCCCTTGTCGAACACCTCCGGCACGACGATGGTTTCGGATATTAGTGCGCGTTTCCAGTTGTCGACGGTGAATTCGTTCGGCCGAGCGCGGCTGACGGCGAGTTCGCCACCGCCGATCGGCAAGGCAACCAGTCGGGCGTCCTCCGAGATCAGCACATCCGGCGTGCGCGTATCCGAGACGGTCAGCAAGCCTGCCAGCGCGCATGGCAGAGCAGCGAGCCGCAGCCAAGTTGTCGCCATTGTCGCGATGACCAGGGCAATTGTCACCAGCAGGACAGATTGCTGCGAAATCAGCCCAACCGCATCGACAGGCGAACGTTCGGAGATCCAACCCGATATGGCGATCATCACCGTCAGACCCTTGCCCATCAGGTAGAGGGCCGGCCAATCCAATCCGAAAGGCATCAGCAGCGCGCTTGCGACAGCCAGGAACATGACGACGGTGACGATCGGCATAACCGCCAGATTGGCGAACAGGCTGAGCGGCGACACACGCTGAAAATGCCAGATGGCAAACAGCGTCGTGGCGCTGCCGGCGATGATGGAGGTCATGGCAAGGCCGGTTGCCGCGAGCACGAACTTTCGCGTCAGGAAACCGGGCATGGATCGCTTTGGGGGCGGCGGTCTTGCTTTTCCCGCGCGGTGAACGGCCCAGCCGGCATAGGCGCCGACCAGAGCCGCGGTCGCGGCGAACGACATCTGAAAACTCGGGCCGACCACCTCATGCGGCGACACCACGATGACGGCGATCGCCGAGATCGCCAGATTGCGCATGGTGAGTGCTGCTCGATCGAACAGCACGGCAATCAGCATCACCGCCAGCATGATGAAGCTGCGCTCGGCGGCAACGACGACTCCAGAGATGATGAGATAGGCCGCGATCGAGAACAGTGCGGCGACGGCGGCATACTTCTTGACCGGGCGACGCGCGGAAAAGTCGGGAAACAACGCGAAGGCGCCGCGCAGCAAGCCCATGATGGTGCCTGCGACCAGCGCCATGTGCAGTCCCGAAATCGAGATGATGTGGTAGATGCCGGTACGTCGCATCGCCTCATTGATGTCATCGGGAATGCCGGCGCGCACGCCGACGATCAGCGCCGCGGCGATCTCGCCTTCGGCGCCGCCGACGCTCGCCCTGATATGGTCGGCGATGGCCTCGCGGGCATTTTCCACGCTAGAGGAAATTCGGGCCGGCAGCGACATGTCGCCACCATCGCTGACGACAAGCTTGGGGTTGCCGAGAAAGAACCCGCTGCCGCCGATGCCGGCAAAATAGCTGTCGAAGGAGAAATCATAGCTGTCCGGCCGCACCGGCCCGGTCGGCGGCAAAAGCTTGGCATATCCAGTGATGAGGGAGCCTGCGGTCACGTCAGCCGGGATCTTGCGTGCCGAAAGCCGCACCCGTTCCGGCGCATAGCGCAGTTTCGGTCTTGCGGTCGATGTCACGTCGATGGTCAGCCGGATACGGCCAGTTTCCATCCGGTCGAGCGAGACGACGCGGCCGGTCACCTGCGTCGAGATTTCCGAGCCCAACATTTGTGTGCCCGCACGCCACGTCTCGACCTTGGCAGCAAGCAGTCCTAGGGCGCACAAAAGCGCCGCCATGAAACACAGATGGGTCTTTGGCCATGAGCGCGAGACCAGCGCACAGATCCCCGTCAAGATGACAACCGCGACAGGTCTCGCAAAGTCGGGTTCAGCCGTCAGCGAAAAATAGCCGATCGCTCCGATCGCCAGGCAGACCGGCACCAGCAGGAAGGCCACGCCCCGGTCGAGTTCCAGGCTCGCCGCCGTGTTCACGCTGTGGCGCAGGCGAGGCAGTGATGTCAGGCTGATTTGCCGGCGCACGCGAACGATCCTGCCGGTTTCGGCAACAGGAACAGAGGCGGCGACATCCGCTTGCAAGGGCGCCTTGCCGGGATCCGGCACAAGGGGCGATGGCGGCGGTAATGGGGCTGGCCGAGGCGCAAACAGGGACCGTTCGCTGACGCCGATGGCAGCGTCCTCGCCCTGATCCGAGCCCCAGCCTCGTCCAGCCATCGGGTCTGCCCCTTGCGCCCTCGACACCCTATGCTACATGAACGCCGGGCGCGCGAAAGCCCGCGCAACCGCACCCCGCTTCAGATGGTTTCCGAGAGTTCCATGTCCGACAAGGTCGTCACCCGTTTTGCCCCTTCGCCCACCGGCTATCTGCACATAGGCGGCGCGCGCACGGCGCTGTTCAACTGGCTGTATGCGAAGCACACTGGCGGCACGATGCTGCTGCGCATCGAGGACACCGACCGCGAACGCTCCAATGAAGCCGCGACGGCTGCCATCCTCGACGGGCTTTCCTGGCTTGGCCTGAGCTGGGACGGCGAGCCGGTGTCGCAGTTCGAGCGTGCGCCGCGCCACCGCGAGGTGGCTGAGGAGCTCGTGCGCAAGGGCAAGGCGTATTATTGCTATGCCACGCCGGCCGAACTGGAGGCCATGCGCGAGGCTGCCAGAGCCAAGGGGCTGCCGCCCCGCTATGACGGCCGCTGGCGCGACCGCGACCCCTCTGAGGCGCCCGCAGGCGTCAAGGGCGCCATTCGTATCAAGGCGCCGACCGAAGGCGAGACCATCGTCCATGACCGTGTCCAGGGCGAGGTGCGCTTTCCCAACAAGGATCTCGATGACTTCATCATCCTGCGTTCTGACGGCAATCCCACTTACATGCATGCCGTCGTCGTCGATGATCATGATATGGGAGTCACCCATATCATTCGCGGCGACGATCATCTGACCAACGCCGCTCGCCAGACCGTGATCTACAACGCCATGGGCTGGAACGTGCCGTCCATGTCGCATATCCCGCTGATCCACGGCGCCGATGGCGCCAAGCTGTCGAAGCGGCACGGCGCGCTTGGCGTCGAGGCCTATCGCGCCATGGGCTACCTGCCGGAGGCGCTGCTCAACTACCTGGCGCGCCTCGGCTGGAGCCATGGCGACGACGAGATCATGTCGATCAAGGACATGATTTCCTGGTTCGATATCGGCGATGTCAACAAGGGTGCGGCGCGCTTCGACTTCGCCAAGCTGGAGGCGATCAACGGCGCGCATATGCGCCGCATGAGCGATGCCGAACTGTTCGACATCTTCATCACTACCCTGCCCTATCTCGAAGGCGGCCCGGCGATCGCCGCGCGCCTGAACGACAGCACCAAGGCGCAGTTGCTGGCAGCGCTTCCGGGCCTGAAGGAGCGCGCCAAGACGCTGGTCGAGCTCGTCGATGGCGCGGCCTTCCTGTTCGCCACGCGCCCCCTGCCGATCGACGACAAGGCGGCCCTTCTGCTTACCGACGATGCCCGCAAGATCCTGCGCAGTGCTCACG
>NZ_RZOL01000166.1:0-13026 GCF_004022985.1 Mesorhizobium sp. M7A.F.Ca.ET.027.02.1.1
TCGCAGCGCTGTCGGAGTGGTCGGACGCCTGAGAAGCGTGCGCCGCGACGCACGCCTCATGCAACTGCCGAGACCTAGTTCGTCGCGGCAGCCCTCTTGCGGCGGGTCTTCTTCGGCTTGTCGGTCGTTGCCTGATGCGCGGTTTCGTCATAGCCGGCAAAGGCCTGATAGTCCTGCGCCGTCGGCTCGGGCACGACGACATTGGAATCGGTGAAGACGAACTGCGTGGCGACCGAAGGATCGGTGACCTGGACCTGATACTGGTGGAGTTGCGAATAGAGGACCTCGGTGCCATGCATCACAGCCGTGCGGATGGGCATAGTGATGGTGCCTGGAGAAAACTTCGGTCCGGGCACAATCTTGCCGGCGACCGCGATCTTCATCGTCAGCTGGCCGTTGGCACGGCTGCAGTCGCGTGTCACGTCGCTGACCGACGCCTGGTAGATGATATTGGCCGATTCGTCGGGCGGAGTTGCAGCAGCGGCGTCAGCCTCGGCTTGGGCCGCGGCATCCTGCGCGGCGTCGCCGGTCTTCTTGATCCTGGGCTTGGGCTTCTGAGCTTCCCTGGAATAGGTGTTGAAGAAGGCCGTACCGTCGCGCACCGTCACCCGGGGGCAATAGGCCTGCAACTGGCTGGCCAGTATCTTGGGATCCTGGGGCGGCGGTGGCGCCGTCGGGTCCTCCTTCTTGCCTTTGCCGAGGTTCAGGATGCCATTGTCGCCCGATTGGCAGCCGGCGGCGGCAAGTATAAAGCCGGTGAGCGCAAGACCCGCCAAAAAGCGACCACTGAATGTACGAAACGCCATGAAACTGCACTTCCCTCTCGCAAAGCTGGTGACGTATATCAACCACGCGGCAAAAATGCGACTGAGCCAGCGCAGAAATTAACCACCTTGCGGTGGATGGAAAGCCAAGCAGTAACGGAATTGTGACATGCACTATGTGAGTACCCGCGGGGAAGCCCCCGTTCTTGGATTTTCCGACGCGGTGCTGGCCGGGCTGGCGCGCGACGGCGGGCTCTACGTGCCGCGCGAGTGGCCACAGTTTTCCGCCGCCGAGATCCGCGCCATGCGCGGCCTTGCCTATCCCGACCTTGCGATCCGCGTGCTGTCGCCGTTCCTTGGCGACGAGATCCCGGCCTCCGTTTTCGAGCGACTGGTGCGCGAAGCCTATGCCACCTTCCGCCACGAGGCCGTCTGCCCGCTGGTGCAGACCGGCCCCAACACCTTCATCCTGGAACTCTTCCACGGGCCGACGCTCGCCTTCAAGGACGTGGCAATGCAGCTTCTGGCCCGGCTGATGGACCATGTGCTTGCCGAACGCGACCAGCACGCCACCATCGTCGGCGCCACCTCGGGCGATACCGGCGGGGCGGCCATCGATGCCTTTGCCGGTCGCAGCCGGACCGACATCTTCATCCTTTTCCCGCACGGCCGCGTCTCGCCGGTGCAGCAGCGGCAGATGACGACGTCGACGGCTGCAAACGTCCATGCGCTGGCGATCGAAGGCAATTTCGACGATTGCCAGGGACTGCTCAAGGACATGTTCAACGATCACGGCTTTCGCGACCGGGTGGCTCTTTCTGGCGTTAATTCGATCAACTGGGCCCGCATCATGGCCCAGATCGTCTATTATTTCTCCTCGGCGCTGTCGCTCGGCGCGCCGGACAGGCCGGTCTCCTTCACCGTGCCGACCGGCAATTTCGGCGATATCTTCGCCGGCTACGCCGCCAAGAGGATGGGCTTGCCGATCGAGCGGCTGGTCATCGCCACCAATGACAACGACATCCTGGCACGGACCTTTTCGACCGGCGAATACCGCACCAAGGGCGTCTTTGCGACCACGTCGCCGTCGATGGATATCCAGGTGTCGTCCAATTTCGAACGCCTGCTGTTCGAGGCCTCCGGCCGTGACGCCGCGACCGTGCGGCGCTACATGGACGGTCTGAAGCAGTCCGGCGCTTTCACCATCGAACCCCAGCAAATCGCCGGGATGCGGTCGGAATTCGACGCCGGCCGGGCTGATATGCACGAGGTCGCCGCCACCATCCGCTCGACGCTCGCGGCCAGCAACTATCTGCTCGATCCGCACACCGCGGCAGCTGTGCATGTCGCTGCGGGCAAGGCGTCAGGCGCCGTGCCGATGGTGGTGCTGGGTACTGCGCACCCGGCAAAATTTCCGGCCGCCGTCGAAGCCGCCAGCGGCGTGTCGCCCGCACTGCCCGCGTGGCTAGGTGGGTTGATGACATCGGAGGAAAAATACACGGTACTTCCCTCCGACCTGAAAATGGTGGAAGATTATGTCGGCCGCCGCGCGCGGGCGGCGCGTTAAGGAGTACTAGCCATATGGGTGTTGAGGTAAGCCGTCTGTCGAACGGCCTGACAGTCGCCACCGAAACCCTTCAAAGCATCGAATCGGTTGCCCTTGGTGCCTGGGTCAAGTCGGGTGCCCGCAATGAACGTGAGGACGAGCATGGCATGGCCCATCTGCTCGAGCACATGGCGTTCAAGGGCACGAAAAGGCGGAGCGCCTTCGAAATCGCCTCGGAGATCGAGGACGTTGGCGGCGAGATCAACGCCGCCACCAGCGTCGAAACCACTTCCTACTATGCCAGGGTGCTCTCCGACGACGTGCCGCTGGCCGTCGACATTCTTGCCGACATCCTGCAGGAGTCCGAATTCGACCCGCAGGAACTCGAGCGCGAACAGCATGTGATCCTGCAGGAGATCGGCGCCGCGCACGACACCCCCGACGATATCGTCTTCGACCGTTTCACGGAAACCGCCTATCGCCATCAGACGATTGGACGCTCCATTCTCGGCACGCCCGAAACGGTCAAATCCTTCACCTCCAAGCAACTCCACGACTTCATCGAGCGGCAATATGGCGCCGAGCGCATGGTGATTGTCGCCGCCGGCGACATCAAGCATGACAATTTCGTGCGCGAGGTCGAAAAGCAACTCGGCGGCTTCCGCAGCAAGGCCGACAGCACCATCCCGCAATATGCGCAATATGTCGGCGGCGACTTCCGTGAGGACCGCGACCTGATGGACGCGCAGATCGTGCTGGGGTTCGAAGGCCGGGCCTATCATGTGCGCGACTTCTATGCCTCGCAGGTGCTCTCGATGATCCTCGGCGGCGGCATGTCGTCGCGCCTGTTCCAGGAGGTCCGCGAGAAGCGCGGCCTGTGTTATTCGGTCTATGCCTTCCATTGGGGCTTTTCCGACACCGGCGTCTTCGGCGTCCATGCCGCGACCGGCCAGAGCGACATCGCCGAACTGGTGCCTGTCATCATCGACGAACTGCAGAAGGCCGGCGAGAAAATCCTGCAGGAAGAACTCGACCGGGCGCGCGCCCAATATCGCGCCGGACTGATCATGTCAGCCGAAAGCCCGGCCAGCCGCGCTTCGCAGATCGCACGGCAACTGCTTCTGTTCGGCCGGCCGATCGCCAAGGAGGAACTGATGGAACGGCTGTCGGCGCTGACGATCGAGCGGCTGACCGACCTGTCGTCGCGATTGTTCTCGACCAAGCCGACGCTTACCGCTGTCGGGCCTGTGGGTACGCTGGCGCCCTACGAGGCGATCCTCGAATCGCTTGCGGGCACGCAGACCACGGCCCGCAAGCTCGCCGTCTAAGCCCCTCGAAGCGTCGTGTTCGCGCTCCCTTTCTTTCGCCGCGACCTGCCGGCGCTGAAAGGCGACCGCGTCACGCTGCGCGTGCCGTTCACCAACGACTACCGCGAGTGGGCGGCGGTGCGCGGCGAAAGCCGCGCCTTCCTCGAACCCTGGGAGCCACGCTGGACTTCCGATGAACTCGACCGCAACGCATGGCGGCTGCGCATCAGCCGCTACCGCGAAGATTATGCGCAAGGAACCGCAATCGCCTTCTTCATCTTCGAGAAGAGCAGCGGCAAGCTTGCTGGCGGCATCACGCTCGGCAACATACGCCATGGCGTCTCGCAAAGCGGCCATGTCGGCTACTGGATCGGCGAGCGCTTCGGCGGCCGCGGCCTGATGACCGACGCGGTCAAGGTGGTGGCCCGCTTCGCCTTCGATACGCTGAGGTTGCACCGGATCGAAGCGGCCTGTATTCCCGACAACATCAGGTCGATCCGCGTGCTTGAAAAAGCCGGATTTCGGCGCGAAGGACTGCTGCGATCCTATCTCAGGATCAACGGCATCTGGCAGGACCACTACCTCTACGCCCGGATCGCGGACGATCCGCCGGGCGTTGGAACGAAGGACTGATTTTTGACGAATTTCCTGCGAAACGGGTCGCTGTTCGCCTTTGTCCTCGCGACACTCCTGACGCTGTGGGCGGCATCGTCGGCCTTCGCCGTGGAGCCGATCAAGATCGCCCGCGACGACGTCGCGCTCGACCTTTCCGGCGCCGTCGAGATCTACCGGAACCAGGGCGAGAATTTCCAGGTGTCGACCGCGCCGGGTCCGGACGGTATCGTGCGGCGCATCGAGGTTGAGGCCAATGATGCACGTTCGACCGGCGACTGGGCAGTGTTCGCGCTCGCCAACACCACCGACCAGCAACTCGACCGGCTGATCGTCGCACCGCATTTCCGCCTGGTGAATTCCGGCATCTTCTGGCCGGATCTCGGCTCGACCCGCATCGCCGCCATCACGCCCAGCGAAGGCTTCGCGCTCGACCGCCAGACCAGCCCCGATGCCGACGTTTTCCGGGTGACGCTGAACCCCGGCACGGTGATTACCTTCATCGCCGAACTGGCCTCGCCGAAGCTGCCGCAGGTCTACCTCTGGGATCCGGAATCCTACAAGGACTCGGTCAATTCCTACACGCTGTTTCGCGGCATCGTCATCGGTATCGCAGGCTTGCTGGCGCTGTTCCTCACCATTCTTTTCGTGGTCAAGGGAACCTCGATGTTCCCCGCGACGGCGGCGCTTGCCTGGGCGGTACTGGCCTATATCTGTGTCGATTTCGGCTTCCTCAACAAGGTCATCGAGATCTCGCCCGGCAATGAGCAGATGTGGCGGGCGGGAACGGAGGTGGCGCTGGCTGGAACCTTCGTGGTGTTCCTGTTCGCCTATCTCAACCTCAACCGATGGCACGGCCATTTCAGTTACGGCGCGCTGGTCTGGATCCTCGGGCTGGTGCTGATCGCCGGGGTCGCGATCGTCGATCCGGCGGTTGCCGCCGGTATCGCCAGGCTGTCCTTCGCCGCAACCGCACTGACCGGGCTTGGCCTGATCATCTTCCTCGGTATACGCGGCTACGACCGTGCCATCATGCTGGTGCCCAGTTGGGTCATGGTGCTGTTGTGGCTATGCGGATCGTGGATGGCGATCACCGGCATGCTCGACAACGACATTGCCCAGCCGGCCCTGGGCGGCGGGCTGATCCTGATCATCCTTCTGATCGGCTTCACCGTCATGCAGCATGCTTTTGCCGGCGGCGCGCTGCATCAGGGCCTGTTCTCCGACCTCGAGCGGCAGGCGCTGGCGGTGGCCGGATCGGGCGACACGGTGTGGGATTGGGATGTGCTGCGCGACCGCGTCGTCACCAAGCCCGATGTCAGCATCCAACTCGGCCTGGCACCGAACAGCCTTGGCGGCGCAGCCCGTAACTGGCTGCCGGTGCTGCATGCCGACGACCGCGACACGTTCCGCACGACGCTCGACGTAGTGCTCGAACACCGGCGCGGCCGGGTGTCGCAGAATTTCCGCCTGCGCGGCGCTGACGGCCACTATCACTGGTTTTCCCTGCGTGCACGCCCGGTCATCGGCTCGGACGGCGAAGTCATCCGCTGCGTCGGCACCATGGTCGACGTGACTGAGCAGAAAAAGTCCGAGGAAAGGCTGCTGCACGACGCCGTGCACGACAATCTGACCGGCCTGCCCAACCGTGAACTTTTGATGAACCGGCTGGAAGCGATCATCTCGATCGCGCGCACCGAAGAGAAGGTGCGGCCGACCGTCTTCGTCATCGACATCGACCGTTTCAAGCAGGTCAATGACGGGCTCGGCATCTCGGCCGGCGACACCATCCTCTTGACCATCGCGCGCCGCCTGCACCGGCTGCTCAAGCCGAAGGATTCGCTGTCACGCTTTGCCGGCGACCAGTTCGCTTTGATGCTGCTGTCCGAACAAGACCCGGCCCGCATCGCTGCGGTCGCTGATGCCATAAAGCATGCCATCAACAACCCGATCACCTTCGCCAAGCGCGAGATCGTGCTGACCGCGTCGATTGGGCTGATCACCTGGAATTCGCCGCAGATGTCGGCCGAGGACATGGTCAAGGATGCCGAGCTTGCCATGCACCAGGCCAAGCGCTTCGGCGGCGACAGGATCGAGCCGTTCCGTCCGGCTTTCCGCACTGTCGGCACCGACAGGCTGCAGTTCGAATCCGACCTGCGCCGCGCCATCGAGCGGCGCGAATTCACGCTTGCCTACCAGCCGATCGTGCGGCTCGAGGACGGCAGTGTCGCCGGCTTCGAGGCGCTGCTGCGCTGGGACCACCCGCGCCGCGGCATGATCCCGCCGGCGGATTTCATCCCGGTAGCCGAAAGCTGCGGTCTTATCGTGCAGCTCGGCCTGTTTGCCATGCAGCAGGCGGCGGAAGATCTTGCCAGCTGGCAAAAACAGATCGGCGACGCGCCGCTGTCGGTCTCGGTCAATTTGTCCAGCCGCCAGTTGATCCGCCGCGACCTGGTCAGTGACGTCCGCTCGGTCATCGCGCGGGCCAATCTGAAGCCGCGCTGCTTCCGGCTGGAGCTCACCGAATCGCTTGTGATGGACAATCCCGAGCAGACCGCCCATGTGCTGACCAAGCTGAAGCAGCTCGGCATCGGCCTGTCGCTGGACGATTTCGGCACCGGCTACTCCTCACTGGCCTACCTGACGCGTTTCCCCTTCGACACCATCAAGATCGACAAGAGCTTCGTCGACGACAACACGCCCAAGCGCGCGGTGCTGCTGAAATCGATGGTCAACATGGCGCATGAGCTCGGTCTGTCCGTCGTCGCCGAGGGCATTTCGGACGAAAGCGATGCGCTGGAACTGCGTCAGATGGGCTGCGAATATGTCCAGAGCTTCATGTTCGGCGCCCCGATGCCGGGCGACCAGGTGCTGAAGACGCTGAAGGAGCAGTATCCGCTGACGCAGGCGTGACGCTTCAGATGGTATTCAGTTGGTTTTGAACCCGCGCAGCGGCATGCTATCCCGATATGCTTAGCACCATATGGAGGATTGGTCGTGGGATGGCGCGAAGATTTAATAGTTAAGTACGAACGCGATATCGCAAGCATGAAACAAAGCATCCAATGGATGCGCGATGGGATTGAGAAAATCGGCGAAGCAGGAGAAGCCGAATTTGGCAACCTCAACGCCGATGTAACCGCCCACTATGAGAGAACGATCATTGCTCTGGAAGATGCAGTCCGGCGCTTGAGAGCCGGTGAGGTTTGATGCCGCCAGAATGGATTAGCCGCGCAAAGCCAGGACAGCGCGGAGCGTACAAAAAACTAACCAGCGACGATTAGCGCATTGGCAACCTGTTGCGTACACACTATGTTCTAGCGACAAATCAGCAGGAGGCACGAATGGACGACCACAACCTTTCTAGACTCGTTGAGCTAGCAAAGGGCGTTCACATGAACGACGAGCAGCGCAACGAACAGCGCAATAGCTTTGTGTACGGAAACACGAAGATCGAGAATAGCAATGTGACGCGTGAACTGGTGGAAGAAATTTCACATCGTGTGCCGAGAGAAGCTGTCCACGGCTAATAGAGGGTAAAGCGTGGCGGTCGATCACAATACACAGCTTGAGATCGAGAATGGATTTCGCCAGTACGACCTAACGCTAGATGTTATACGATACTATTTGGAACCCGATCGGCCATTCGCCCTTCGGGTTCCTTTGATTTTGGACCTGCAACGAGAGGCCGTTAAGGGGATAGAGGCGGAACCGGGGGAAATTCGTAAAAACCCGGTCGGCATTCACAAAAGTAAGCATACTCCACCCCCGCCCCATTTGGTGACGACGCACCTAACTGAATTTTGTGATTACATAAACGACAATTGGCACGAGCGGACCGCATTTTATCTATCAGCATACGCGATGTGGCGGTTGAATTGGATTCACCCCTTCACAGACGGAAACGGCCGTACCTCGCGAGCATTGTCGTACGTGCTGTTGAGCACAAAATTAGGTTACGTGCTTCCGGGATCCCCTACCATTCCTCAGCAAATCGAGTCCGATAACAGCCATTACATTGAAGCTCTCGAAATGGCCGATGAGGCCGCGCGCAACGGCAAAGAAGACATCAGTGAGATGGAGAAAATGATTCGCGCAATGCTCGCGAAACAACTCGTCTCAGTCATCGACCAAGCCGGCGGTCAAATTTCGAACTGAGAAACGACTGATGGAACTCAGGCGTGCCCGGCCGCCAGGCTGAGATGCGCAAGGTCGATACCGATCGAGGCGAGGATCCGGTCGTATTTGCGCTCGATATCGGTGTCGAACAGAAGCTCGGCATTGGCCGGACAGGTCAGCCAGCCATTTTCGGCGATCTCGGTCTCCAGTTGGCCGGCGCCCCAGCCGGAATAGCCGAGCGCCATCAGCGCATGACGAGGCCCGCGGCCGGACGATATGGCGCGCAATATGTCGACGGTCGCCGTCAGGCAGATGTCGTCGGAAACGGTCAGCGACGATTCCACCCGATAGTCTCCCGAATGCAGGACGAAGCCCCGGCTGCGGTCCACGGGGCCGCCATTGCGCACGACGAAATCGCGGGCCTGAGCCGGCAATCGGATCGCCTCCTGCTCGTTCATGATGCCCAGTTGCACGAGCAAGTCCGGAAACAGCATCTGCTGCGTCTGGTTGATGATCAGGCCCATGGCGCCTTCATCGGAATGTGCGCAGACATAGATGACCGAGCGCGTGAAACGGTCGTCCTTCATGCCGGGCATGGCAATCAGGAACTGATCGTCGAGAAAGCCGCGACTGGCGACCGTCTTCTTGTGGCGCAACAAGTCCATGAAGGGAGCGTAACGCGTTTCCAAAGCGCCGAAAAGATGCGCCGTGCTGGATTCGACCAAAGCCTGTGGCGGCGGCTCGAACATTCTTCTCCCTCGAAGTCACGCAAATATGATACCGGCAAGGCCATGAAATCATTGCGCGGCCACGAACGGACGATCAAATCACCGCCATGCGAAGCTTGAAAATCCTGCTGCTCGGCGCCGCCATCGGATCGGCAACCGCTCTTCCCGCCGCCGCCTCCTCATCGGCGTGGTACAACAGCGAAGGCGGCAAGGTCCGGCTGGTGACATCAGGCAAAGCCGACGACACCGGCCGCATCCAGGGCGTTCTCGACATAGCGCTCAAGCCCGGCTGGAAGACATATTGGCGCGATCCGGGCGACGCGGGCGTGCCGCCGCAACTCGACATTTCAGCCAGCACCAACATCGCCGACGCAGCGCTATCGTTTCCGGCGCCGCAGCGCCATGACGACGGCTATGGCAAATGGGCAGGCTACAACTATCCGGTTTCTCTGCCGGTGACATTCACGCTGGCGGCGCTGAACCAGCCGGCGTTGATCGATGCCGACATCTTTCTCGGCATCTGCGAAACGATCTGCATTCCGGTGCAGACGCGGCTGACCGTCGACCCCGCCTCCGATCCGGACAATGCCGAGGACGCAGCGCTGGTGAAGGCGAGTTTCGCGGCGCTACCAGCGCCCGCGAGGTCCGATTTCGGCATCGCTGTGCTGCCGGGCGACCACGAGACGCTGATTGTCGAGGCGAGCTTTCCCGGCGATCCGGAGGCGGCGGATTTCTTCGTGGCCGGCGAGCGGGACTACATGTTCGGTACCCCTGCGCGCAGCGAAAAAGACGGCAAGCTGATTTTCACCGTGCCGATCCTCGATCGCCCCTCGACGACGCCGACCGATGGCGGGCTTCACTATACGCTGACGAGTTCGGCGGGCGCGGTCGAAGGGGTTCTGCCTTTCCCTTGATCCAGCCCACCCCAACGGTTGCAGGAAGCCGTCGGGTTCGCTAGGCAAAGACACGTCCTTCCCCATTTTCCCAAGCGAGGAATCCATGACCATTTCCGTTGGCGACAAGCTGCCTGACGTGACCTTCAAGACGATGACCGCCGATGGCGCCAAGCCGATCACCGGGGCCGAGATCTTCCCGGGCAAGAAGGTCGTGCTGTTTGGGGTTCCCGGCGCCTTCACACCGACCTGCAGCAACAACCATTTGCCGGGTTATCTCGAGAACCACGATGCCATCCTGGCGCGCGGCGTCGACACCATCGCCGTCGTTTCGGTCAACGACGTCCATGTCATGGGCGCCTGGGCGCACTTCACCGGCGGTGAGGGCAAGATCATGTTCCTCGCCGACGGCAGTGGCGATTTCGCCAAGGCGGTAGGCCTCGACAATGACCTTTCCGCCAGCGGCATGGGGCTGCGTTCGAAGCGGTTTTCGATGATCGTCGACGACGGCAAGGTCACCGCGCTCAATGTCGAGACCAAGCCTGGTGTCGACGAGTCCGGCGCGGCTCATATTCTGGGACAGCTCTGAAGTTCAGCGCGGCGTCGGGTGTGGAACGACGATCGCGCTTGTAGCCCAGGGCTTGCGTTTGGGGGGATTCTAGCGATGTTTGACATGTTCTGGCGCGCTATCGCGATCGGCATCGGCGCCACCGTCCTGATGGATCTCTGGGCCATCTTCCTGCACAAGGCGTTCGGCCAGCCACGGCCGAACTGGGGGCCGGTCGGTCGCTGGGTCTGGCATCTCCGTGACAAGGTCTTCCACGACGATATCGGCGGTGCCGCACCGTACGTGCATGAAAAGGCGCTGGGTTGGGCCTTTCACTATTTTGTCGGCATCGTCTACGGCATCATCCTGGTGGTGCTGGCCGGAGCGGGCTGGCTTGCCGCGCCGACATTCCTGCCGGCCTTCATCCTCGGCATCGTCACCGTCGGCGCCGGCTGGTTCCTGCTGGCACCCGGCATGGGCGCCGGTTGGGCGGCCTCGAAGCGGCCCAACCCGATGCTGATCCGGGCGCTGAATCTGGTGTCGCACACCGTGTTCGCACTTGGGCTTTGGGGCACGGCGCTGCTGATCCGATAAAACAGCTCGCTAGAATAAACGGTTCAAATCCCGCCGCCCATCCACCACACGGACGATTTCAACCCACTCAACAGGGCCATCGTCCGTGTCCGGAATCCTTTCGTAGAGCAGTACAAACGGCGCCTCCACCAGCATCCGGACGGAAGACCTGATATCGGGTCGCCTAACACCCATGCGCAATGGTCTGCCAGCTGCAAGGCCCGCGCTTCTAGTTGATCATAATAGCGATCGGCAGCTCGTATGTTTTCGCTCCCTATCATCACGTAGACGTCGATGAGGTTCGCCTTGGCCGCGGGTGACCAGACCAGCCTAACGGTCATTCCGCGAGGCTTCCGCCAGCCTTCGCCGAGCTTCCTTTCGCAACGCGTCGAAATCCACAGGCTCCGGCCTCCCACTTGCCTTGCCCTTCATCCCACAGCTGCCTTAGCCGGCGGATATCGTCATGCCGAAGTTCACGCTTGGCCAGCCAATCCCGCACCGCTTCACGCACAATGTCGCTTGCAGTGGCATACTCGCCCGCCTCGACAGCCTCACGCATGACGGCTGCCTGTTGCGGGGTCACGGCCACGCTCATTTTTTCCACGTTTGCCACGCCGTTTCCTCATCGCATTTTGCTCTATGGTAGGAAATATTACTCCCACCCGTATTCTGGAGCAACTGCAGCGCCACCGAAGGAGCCTCCAGCCCTACCTCCGCTGGACGCTGGTCAAGGCAGCCTGTCGATCGGCCGCCAGCACTGGATAACGTGATGCGCGCCGAGCCACGCCGCTCCGGAAATTCAATAGCTCTGGGTAGAGCGCCGCACTTTCGCGATTGCCGGTTGTTTGGCCGGCGCAGCAGGCTTTGCCGCTGCTGCAGGCTTGAACGGACCTTTCTTGAACGGCGCCATGCCTTCGCGCGCAAGCTCGTCGGCGCGCTCGTTCTCGACATGACCGTCATGGCCCTTGACCCAGTTCCAGGTGACCTTGTGGCGCTTGTTGGCCTCGTCGAGCGCCTGCCAAAGTTCACCGTTCTTCACAGGCTTCTTGTCGGCGGTCTTCCAGCCGTTCTTCTTCCAGCCGTGGATCCACTTGGAAATACCGTCCATGACATACTTGCTGTCGGTGTGAAGGTCGACCGTGCACGGCTCCTTCAGCGCGTTCAGCGCCGAAATGGCGGCCAACAGTTCCATGCGGTTGTTGGTCGTCTCAGCTTCGCCGCCGGAAAGCTCCTTGGTGGTGCCGTTGAAGCGCAGGATCGCGCCCCAGCCGCCAGGGCCGGGATTGCCCGAACAGGCGCCGTCGGTGAAGATCTCAACCAGTTTGCTCATGATACCCCGTATCAGGCCAATCCATATTCCGAAGGAGATTTGATCGCCCGGTGGAACCGCATCCTTCTGATGTATTCGGTCGGATCGCGCTTCATCACCAGCCCGCCATCGGGGACGGTCAGCCAGTCGTACAGCCGGGTCAGCATGAAGCGCAACGCCGAACCGCGCGCCAGCACCGGCAGCGCAGCTTGTTCCTGGTCGCTCAGGGGCCGGACGCTCTGGTAGCCGGCGAGCAGCGCCTTGCCCTTGGTGAGATTGAAGGAAAAATCCTTCTCGAAGCACCAGGCGTTGAGACAGGTGGCGACATCGTATGCGTAGAGGTCGTCGCAGGCGAAATAGAAATCGATCAGGCCGGACAGTTTTTCGCCGAGGAAGAAAACGTTGTCCGGGAAAAGATCGGCGTGGATGATGCCTTTGGGAAGGTCCTTCGGCCAGTTGCGCTCGAAATCGGCAAAGTCGGCATCGACCTCGGCCGCCAGGCCCGGCTCGACCTCGTCTGCGCGATCGCGCGCTGCATCCCAGAGCTTGCGCCAGCCGTCGATGGCCAGGGCATTCGGACGCGTCATCGAAAAATCGGCACCGGCCAGATGCAACTGCGCCAATGCCT
>NZ_RZOL01000167.1:0-12904 GCF_004022985.1 Mesorhizobium sp. M7A.F.Ca.ET.027.02.1.1
GGCCAACGGGCAACTGCTTGCGCTGCCCCTCATCCGCCTGCCGGCACCTTCTCCCCGTATAGTGACGGGGAGAAGGGAGATGGCCGCACCCTCGGCGCTCGTTTGAAAATTGGCGAAACCGTCCATGACGGCGTCTTTCTCCCCGTCCCTATACGGGAGAAATGCCCGGCAGGGCAATGAGGGGCGGCGCCAGCGCCGCAATTTTGGGCTGATCGAGCAGCGTTGCCCTTATAGCCCTCGCAACAATCGTTCCAACTCTTCAGCATCCGTCACGACCGGCAAACACACCTGCCCAGTACACAACCATGCACCCGCCTCGTTGGTCGGCGGCAGGATTCCGCCAGGCAGCAAGGGTCGATTCGTACCCGTACCGATCGGCACGACAACGTCGACGCGGCGGGGGTCCGGACTTCGATTCGCAATCGGAACGAGCTTTGGATCGTCAAGCGCATCGACGATGACCAGTTTGAGTGGCTCGATCGCCAGCGCGCAGGCGTTGACGATGCCGGCCTGGCCATAGGCCTGGTGCGCCGCGCGGCCGGCGGCGTGCTCGGCAACTTGCCAGGCCCTTTCCTGCAGGTCGAGATTGCCGGTGACGGAGGCCAGCCGGACCAGTGCCTCGATGATCTGGCCGGTGGCGGAGGGAATGGCCTCGTCGACATCGCCGCGGATGCGGATCGGCACGTCGGTGCTGTCCGAGGCGGTCAGGTAATAACCTGTCTTTTCGGTATCGGCGTGCCAATGGTCGAGCTGCTCGATAAACTGGCCGGCCTGGTCGACATAGCTCCAATTCCCAGTGGCCTCGAACAGCGAGATCGCTGCGTTGGCCATGGCGGCATAGTCGCTGGACAAAGCAGGGAATAGTTTTCTGGCGCCGAGCATCGAATGCGGCAGACGGCCGTCGCGGCCGGCGGTGCTGATGTGGGCAAAGGCCTTTGCCGCCGCGTCGATCCAGTCGGGCCGCGCCAGCGACCGGCCGGCCTCTGCAAGCGCTGCGATCATCTGGCCGTTCCAGTCGGTGAGGGTCTTTGCGTCAAGACCGGGCCTGACCCGCTGTTCCCGCACGGTGAGGAGTTTCGCCTTGAGCGGGCCGATCTGTTCGCGATCGATCACATAGTGCGATTGTTGGGACAGGGTTTGGTGGACGACCGGCTTGCCTTCCCAACCGTGCGGGCTGGAGAGGATGAAGTGCTTGAAAAACAAAGCGGAATCGTCGCCGAGGGCGGCTTCTATCTCTTCTCGACTCCAGGTGTAGAACAGCCCTTCCTCGCCGTCGCTGTCGGCGTCGAGACTGGCGGCAAAAGCACCGCCGTCGACGCGCATTTCGCGCAGCAGCCACTCGATCGTCTCTTCGATTCGGACCCGGAACAACTCGTTGCCGCTTGCGGCATAGGCCCAGCTGCAGAAGCGGATCAGCTGGGCATTGTCGTAAAGCATCTTTTCGAAATGCGGCACCAGCCATTCGGCGTCGGTCGAGTAACGGCTGAGCCCGCCGGCGATATGGTCGTAGATGCCGCCGCTGAGCATCTGTTCGAGGCTGTTGAGGACGTCGTCGCGATGGCTGGCGTTGCCGTCGCGCAGCCAGGACAGCCACAGCGTTTGCATGAACGGCGCATTGGGGAATTTCGGCGCGCCACGCAAGCCGCCCAGATCGCGGTCAATCATGCCGTCTATGCCCTTGGCAAGCTCAGCCAGCGTGTCGCGATCGAGCCCTGTTTTCGCGTGCGAGCCGGCGAGCCGGGCTTCGACATGTGTGGTCAGGCCGTCGGCGCTCTGGTTGAGGCTCGCCCGCTTCTCGCGCCAGGCCTTGTCCACCGCCTCCATCACCTGGATGAAACCGGGGCGCCCATAGCGTGGCTCGCGCGGAAAGTAGGTGCCGCCCCAGAACGGCTTGCCGTCCGGCGTCAGGAACATCGTCAGCGGCCAGCCACCCTGCTCGCCCATCGAGGACAGCGCCGCCATATAGATCTGGTCGATGTCGGGGCGCTCCTCACGGTCGACCTTGATATTGACGAACAGACGGTTCATGACGGCGGCGACACCATCGTCCTCGAAGCTTTCATGCGCCATGACGTGGCACCAGTGGCAGGCGGCATAGCCGACCGAGAGCAGGATCGGCCTGTCCAGCGCGTTGGCCTCTTCGAGCGAAGCCGGCGACCAGGCGCGCCAGTGCACGGGATTGCCGCTGTGCTGCTGCAGATAGGGGCTGGCTTCTTCGGCAAGCAGGTTTTGCGCTGGCAGCGTCACTGGGCAAACTCGGGTGCGATTGGCTGATGGGCGTAAAGCTAGGGCGGTTCGGTAGAGTGGGCAAATGATTTCAGGCGATTCCATCGTAGCGCTGTCGAGCGGCCGGCTCCCGGCCGGCGTCGCCGTTATCCGTATTTCCGGCCCGCAGACTCGATTCGTTGTCGAAACGATTGCCGGTGGTATGGTTAAGCGCCGCATCGCGGTCTTGCGCAGATTCAGGGCGCCTGACGGGACCGTGCTCGATAATGGCCTTGTCGTCTTCTTTCCCGGACCGGCCAGTTTTACGGGCGAGGATGTGGCGGAATTCCACGTTCATGGTGGACGCGCCGTGGTGGCCAGGATGCTGGAGACGATAACTGGTTTCGACGGCGTCAGGCACGCGGAACCGGGCGAATTCACGCGCCGCGCCTTTCTCAACGGCAAGGTTGACCTGGTCGAGACCGAGGCGCTGGCGGATCTCGTCAACGCCGAAACCGAGGCGCAGCGGCGTTTTGCTGTCCAAAATGCCGAAGGCGCTCAGAGCGAACTCTATCTCGGCTGGCGTCGCAGGTTGATCCACGCCCGCGCCATGATCGAGGCGGAGATCGATTTTGCCGATGAAGATGATGTCCCCGGTTCCGTTTCGGACGCGGTTTGGTCTGATGTCCGTACCATGATTGATGAAATCGACCGCCATGTTGCCGGATTTCGTGCTGCCGAGATCATCCGTGACGGCTTCGAGGTCGTTATCCTTGGCGCGCCGAACGCCGGTAAGTCGAGTCTGTTCAATGCCCTGGCCCGGCGGGATGCCGCTATAGTAACGGATGAACCCGGCACGACGCGGGATCTGCTTGAAGTGACACTTGATCTCCAGGGGCTGCGGGTCCGGCTTACAGATACGGCCGGGCTGCGCGATGCGCCGGGAAAGGTCGAGGCTATCGGCATCGAGAAGGCGAGGGCCAAGGCACATGGCGCCGATCTCTTGCTGTTGCTTCAGGACATCGCGAACCCAAGAGATGTCGGCGAGCTGCCGACTGTGGCGCCGACCTTGCGCGTAGGCACCAAGCTCGATCTGCTGGAAGACCGCGCGGCCAGTGACGCGACGGAGGATTATGACCTTGTCATTTCGGTAAAGAACTGGACGGGCGTCGAGGAACTGCTGGGGGAAATCGGCCGGCGGGCAGCGGAAGCAGCCGGCAGGGTCGGTGATGTCCTGCCATCGCGCCTGCGCCACGTCGAATTGCTCGGCGCAGCGAATAGCCACCTGCGTCGCGCAACGGACGGCCGGACTGTCGGGCAGGAATTGCGCGCCGAGGAGTTGCGGCTTGCAGCAGATCGCCTGGGCCGTATTGTCGGCGCCATCGACGTCGAGGACATGCTGGACGTGATTTTCTCACAGTTCTGCATTGGGAAATGACTCACGTGAAACGATGTGCTCTCGTAAAATGAATCAGTTTGTCGATGCAGAGATTTTGATGGACCGTTTGCGGAACGCCCCATCGCTTCGTCATCCACGGGCGGAGCAAGGAGCGTAGCGACGGGGCGCAGACCTGAGGATCCATGCCGCGACTTCTGAGCGCGCGCCACGGTGCAGAATTCTGATCCGCTGTACTCTTTGGCCAAGATCACGGCATGGATCCTAGGGTCTCCGCGACGTCGCTTCGCTCCTGCTTTGCCCTAGGATGACGAACGTTGCGAACGCTTGGGTAAGACCTTCGAGCAGCGGCAAGGTGCGACTCACGTGAAACATCGGTGCCCCGATGACTCACGTGAAACACACGCGATGGCGGTGCAAGGCTGTTTCACGTGAAACGACTCGCGGAGTTTTCTTGACAGCCAAGCCTCGCGGGGACATGTGTCCCTCAATCATTCGAGTCTGGGAAGTTTGTGATGACCAATCACTATGATGTGGTTGTGGTGGGCGGCGGTCACGCGGGTTGCGAGGCGGCCAGCGCTGCCGCGCGCACTGGTGCCAAGACCGCGCTGGTGACACTGCGCTTCGGCACGATCGGGGTCATGTCCTGCAATCCGGCGATCGGCGGGCTCGGCAAGGGCCACCTGGTGCGCGAGATCGATGCCATGGATGGCCTGATGGGCCGCGTGGCGGACGCGGCCGGCATTCAGTTCCGCCTGCTCAACCGCCGCAAGGGTCCCGCCGTGCGCGGCCCTCGTACGCAGGCCGACCGGAAGCTTTATCGTCTTGCCATGCAGGAAGCGATTCGGCAGCAGAACGATCTCGACGTGGTTGAAGGCGAGGTTCTGGATTTTGAGATCGCCGATGGGCGGATCACGGCTGTTCTCCTGGCCGACGGCAGGCGGCTTGCCTGCGGTGCGGTCGTCCTGACGACCGGGACTTTTCTGCGCGGCCTCATTCATATTGGCGAGAAGAAGATTGTCGCCGGCCGCATGAACGAGCAGGCCAGCCTTGGGCTCTCGGCGACGATGGACCGCGCAGGCTTCAAGCTTGGACGGCTGAAGACCGGGACGCCGCCGCGGCTCGATGGCCGGACCATCGACTGGACGACGCTGGAAAGCCAGGCCGCGGATGCGGATCCGCTGCCGTTCTCGCTGATGACCGACCGCATCGAAACGCCGCAGATCGAGTGCGGCATCACCCGCACGACGATGGCCACGCATGAGCTGATTCGCGCCAATCTCGGCCGCTCGGCCATGTATTCCGGCTCGATCGAGGGCGTTGGGCCGCGTTATTGCCCGTCGATCGAGGACAAGGTCGTCAAGTTCGGCGATAGGGATGGGCACCAGATATTTCTGGAGCCGGAAGGGCTGGACGATGATACCGTCTATCCCAATGGGATTTCCACCTCGTTGCCCGAAGATGTGCAGATCGATATATTTAAAACCATTCCGGGGCTGGAGCGCGCAATCATGCTGCAGCCCGGCTATGCCATCGAGTATGATCATGTCGATCCGCGCGAACTGCATCAGACGCTGGAGACGAAGCGCGTTGGCGGCCTGTTCCTCGCCGGTCAGATCAACGGCACGACCGGCTATGAGGAAGCAGCCGGGCAGGGCCTGCTCGCCGGCCTCAATGCGGCACGGCGGGCGGCGGGAAGCGAGCAAATCGTGCTCAGCCGCACCGAGGCGTATATCGGCGTGATGGTCGACGATTTGACCAGCCGCGGCATCGCAGAGCCCTACCGGATGTTCACGTCACGGGCCGAGTTCCGACTATCGCTGCGTGCCGACAATGCCGATGAGCGACTGACGCCTCTGGCGGCGAAACTGGGCATCGCCTCGGCACAGCGCATGCAGCGCTACGGGCAGGTCATGCAAAGCCTGGATGAGGCGCGGGATTTGGCGAAGTCGCTCGCCATGACGCCGAATGAGGCGGCGCGGCACGGGCTGGACATCAACCGGGATGGCGTGCGCCGGTCCGGCTATGAATTGCTTTCCTATCCCGACGTCGACGTCGCTTGGCTGGCTGGCGTCGATCCGCGCTTTGCGGCGATCGACGGCAAGACGGCGGAGCGCCTCGAGACGGAAGCGAAGTATTCTGTCTATCTTGATCGCCAGAAGACCGACGTGGCGCAGATCCGTCATGAGGAGAGCCGGCTGATCCCCGAGACGGTCGATTTCGCCGGAGTGCCGGGTCTGTCGAACGAGCTGAAGCAGAAGATGCAGGCGCGGCGGCCGCGCTCCATCGCCGATGCCCAGCGCATGGAAGGCATGACGCCGGCGGCGCTGGCGATCATTGTCGCGCATGTCCGCCATGCAGAGAGCGCCCAGCGCCTACAAAAGGATGTTGCGTGAGTAGTATTTCCCTAGGGAGCCTGCAGGACGCGGCAGGCCCGGTTTCACGTGAAACATTCGATCGGCTGGTGGCGTTCGAGCAGATGTTCCAAAAATGGAACCGCAGCATCAACCTGGTGGCGCAGTCGACGTCGGGCGATGTCTGGCAGCGCCATATCCTGGACAGCGCCCAACTCGGGCGCATAGAACCCGTTGCCACACGCTGGGTGGATCTCGGCTCGGGCGGTGGATTTCCAGGCCTTGTGATGGCGTTCCTGCTGGCCGAACGCGACGGCGCCAGCATCGACCTAGTTGAAAGCAATCGCAAAAAGGCGTCCTTCCTGCAGACCGTCGTCGGCCAGTTCAGCCTGCCGGCGCGGGTCGTGGCGCGCCGCATAGATGACAGCCACGCGCTTGTTTCGACGCCGCAAATCGTCACGGCGCGGGCGCTGGCTCCGCTTTCGACCTTGCTGGAGCTGTCGGCGCCCTGGCTGATTTCGGGCGGGCGCGGCCTGTTCCACAAAGGCCGGGATTACCGCACCGAAGTGCAAGAAAGCGTTCACCGATGGTCCTTCGATCTGGTAGAACATCCAAGTGTGACCGACGTTGGCGGCGTCATCCTGGAATTGTCCAACCTGCGACCTGTCTGATCCGTCACTGACAGGCGATTTGGCGCCCAAAATGAATTTCTGGCATAAACCCATGATGAAGAATGGCCCCCGAATCATCACCGTAGCCAACCAGAAGGGCGGCGTTGGCAAGACGACGACCGCCATCAATCTGGCGACCGCGCTGGCTGCGATCGGCGAAAAGGTGCTGATCGTCGATCTCGATCCGCAGGGAAATGCCAGCACCGGCCTGGGCATCGACCGCAAGGACCGGACGGTGTCGTCCTATGACGTGCTGACCGGCGAGCTGGAGCTGGAAGCCGCGGCCATCCCCACAGCCGTGCCGGGCCTGTCGATCGTGCCGTCGACGCTCGACCTGCTCGGCATCGAAATGGAAATCGCCTCCGCGCCCGACCGGGTGCTGAAGCTGCGCAATGCGCTGCGCGCCGCGACCGAGCGCGGCGCACCGTTCGGCTATGTGCTGATCGACTGCCCGCCATCGCTCAACCTTTTGACGTTGAATTCAATGGCCGCGGCCGATTCTGTTCTCGTGCCGCTGCAATGCGAGTTCTTCGCGCTCGAAGGTCTCAGCCAGTTGCTGGAGACGGTCGAGCAGGTGCGCCGCTCGATCAATCCGGATCTCACCATCCAAGGCATCGTGCTGACCATGTATGACGGCCGCAACAATCTCGCCAACCAGGTCGTGCAGGATGTGCGGGCGCATATGGGCGACAAGGTCTACGAGACCATCATCCCGCGCAATGTGCGGGTGTCCGAGGCGCCGTCCTACGGCAAGCCGGCGATCCTCTACGATTTGAAATGCTCGGGCAGCCAGGCCTATCTGCAACTGGCATCGGAAGTGATCCGCCGCGAGCGCAAGTTACGCGCCGCTTGATGAGGCCGGATGCATAGTTAAGAGCCGATTCGATACCGAAACGATTTGGAATAGCCAACTGGAATAAAGATGAGCGAAGATCTTTCGAGAAAGAGACTTGGGCGTGGGCTGGCGGCGCTGATCGGCGAGATCGATCGCCCAGTAGCGCCTGAAAAACCTGGCATGAGCGCCGACGGCAAGGTGCCGATCGAGTTCCTGACCCCCAATCCGAAGAATCCGCGCCGGCATTTCGGCGACGCCGAGCTGACCGACCTCGCCCAGTCGATCCGCGAACACGGCGTCGTCCAGCCGGTGGTGGCGCGGCCTTCGCCGATAGAGGCCGGACGCTACGAGATCATCGCCGGCGAGCGGCGCTGGCGTGCAGCGCAGCGCGCCGGGCTGTCCGAGATCCCGGTCATCATCCGTGAGGTCAACGATCGCACCGCACTCGAACTGGCGATCATCGAGAACGTCCAGCGCACCGATCTCAACGCGGTCGAGGAAGCGCTCGGCTATCAGCAGCTGATCGACGAGCACGGCTACACCCAGGCCGATCTCGGCCAGGTGATCGGCAAAAGCCGCAGCCATGTCGCCAACACGCTCAGGCTCTTGAAGCTGCCGGACGTGATTCGCGACATGCTGGTCGACGGCGCGCTGTCGGCGGGCCATGCCCGCACGCTGGTGACGGCGGAAGATCCGGCGGGCCTTGCCAAGCGCATCGTCGAAGAAGGACTTTCGGTGCGCCAGGCCGAAGCGCTGGCGCAGATGCCGGCCGGCACCAGCAGCGCCAGGGAAGCCAGGCCGGCGCCAAGTCCTGACGAAAAGGACGCCGACACGCTGGCGCTGGAAAAACTGTTGACCGATACGATCGGCATGATCGTGTCGGTGGACCACAAGGGCAGAGGCGGCACGCTTCGGGTAGCCTATCGCTCGCTGGAACAGCTCGATGAGTTGTGCAGGCGGCTGAAGCAGGAACGATAATTAGCCGGCGAATTATCTTCAGGCCGGGTTTTTGGCGAAATCGGCGACGCCGCTAATCTCCCTCCTTGAGGGGGAGATGGCCGGCAGGCCAGAGGGGGTCGCCTCACACCAAGCGCCGGCGCCCCTGCGGAAGACATGAAGACGTAAGGAAGTAAGGAAGTAAGGAAGTAAGGAAGTAAGGAAGTAAGGAAGTAAGGAAGTAAGGAGGCCAGCGCTCCACGCGCAACGACCCCCTCTGTCGCCTTCGGCGACATCTCCCCCAAGAGGGGGGAGATCAGGCGCGCTGCGCCAGCCTGCTGCTTTCCACCGCAATCCCCAGCAATGCCTGCCGTGCCAGCGCCACGGAAAGGTCCGGCCGCCGTCGTGTCTGCAACACCGCCGTCTGCAGCCGGGTCAACGCGCGGCCGAGCGCGTCGGTGCTCCAGCGCTCCAGTGCCTTCTCGACCAGCTTGCGCCTGGAGAAAAACACTGGTGGCCGGGCGGCGGCGACGACCGAGGCGGCGTTGCGGTTGCCGGACTCCATCTGGCCGCGCATGATCTGGATCTGCTGCAACTGCCGCATCGCCGAGGACAGCACCAGGAAGGGCTGGCCGCCGGACTGGCAATGGCGAGTGAAGGCGATGTCGAAGTCGCCGATCTTGCCTTCGAGGAGCGCGTCGACCGCGTCGTCGAAAGACGCGCCGGAGACGTCGCCCGACATCGCCTTGACCTCCTCCAGCCCGATCTCGTTCTGGCCATGGGCATAGAGCACGAGCTTTTCGATCTCGCCGCGCGAGGCCAGCCGGTCGCCGCCGAGATTGCGGCGCAGCGCCTGTCTCGCCTCCATGGTCATCGACATGCCGGCCTTGCCCAGTTCGGCGTCGATGACGCCGTCGATGTCGCGCGCCTCATCGGCGTAGCAAGGCAGCGCCATGGCACTGTCGGCCGCCTCGACGATGGCGCGCAGGCCGACACCCTTCTTGAGATCGCCGGCCTCGATGAGAATGATGGCATCCCGCGCGGGCTCCGCCGTCAGCGCCTTGACGTCGTCGGCCAATGCCTTCTGGCCGCTGGCATTGCGCACCCACAGCAGCCGCCGGTCGGAAAACATCGGCACGGTGCGGGCCTCGTCGAGCAGCCGGCCCTCGTCACGGTCGACCTCCGAACCCTCGAGCCTGACCACCGAGAAGGGATCGTCGAGCGGCAGGCCGGTCTTGCCGGCAAACGCCTTCGCCCGCTCGGAGACGAGGCCGCGATCGGGGCCGTAAAGCAGGACGATCGAAATGCGCTGGTCCGGCTTCGCGAGCCAGCCGTCGACCTCGTAAGCTTTCTTCTGTGCCATGGCGGGTTGGTTAGCATGATGCGGGCGTGGGGTGAACCGGGGTGTGCGTGATCTCCCCCTCGAGGGGGAGATGGCCGGCAGGCCAGAGGGGGTCGGTTCGACTGGATGCGGCATTTTATGCGCCGAAAGAAGAAGTTGGCGCTCCATGCGCGGCGACCCCCTCCGTCGCCTTCGGCGACATCTCCCCCTCAAGGGGGGAGATTACGCTTCGCGCTTACCCAATCACCTTATCTGCCAGCGAACCCGGCTCAACCTTCTCTCTAATTGCGCGCCGGCGCCCAACATCGACAAGAAATTTCGCCGACATATCTTCATCTTGGTGCGTGGGAGGCTGGATCGGCCGGCGCGGCCGGAACCGACGTCCGAAGGCTACCCGACGAATTCGCACTGGCCTGGCGGTGCAGATATGCAAATATCGGCACCAGGCAACATTGGAGGACAAAGGTCATGGCCGATGCTGGGATGTTGCGTTTTCACGTTCCGGAACCGGAAGTGCGGCCGGGCGGAACGCCCGATTTCTCCAATGTGCCGATCCCGAAGGCCGGCTCGGTGCCGCGCCCCGAAATCGATGTCGATCCGCGCACCATCCGCGATCATGCCTTCTCGATCATCCGCGTGCTGAACCGCACTGGCGAGGCCGTCGGTCCCTGGGCCGGACTGCTTTCAAGCGACGAGCTGCTGGCCGGCCTACGCCACATGATGACGCTGCGGACTTTCGATGCGCGCATGCAGATGGCGCAGCGGCAGGGCAAGACCTCGTTCTACATGCAGCATCTGGGCGAAGAGGCGGTGGCTTGCGCCTTCCGCAAGGCGCTGGCGCCGGGCGACATGAATTTCCCGACCTATCGTCAGGCAGGGCTGCTCATCGCCGACGGCTATCCCATGGTCACGATGATGAACCAGATCTATTCCAACGAGGCCGACCCGCTGAAAGGCCGGCAATTGCCGGTCATGTATTCGTCGAAGGAGCACGGCTTCTTCTCGATCTCCGGCAATCTGGCGACGCAGTACATCCAGGCGGTCGGCTGGGCGATGGCCTCGGCGATATCGAACGATTCGCGCGTCGCAGCCGCCTGGATCGGCGACGGCTCGACGGCCGAATCCGATTTCCACTCGGCGCTGGTGTTCGCCTCGACCTACAAGGCACCGGTCGTGCTCAATGTGGTCAACAACCAGTGGGCGATCTCGACCTTTCAGGGCATTGCGCGCGGCGGCTCGGGCACATTCGCGGCAAGGGGGCTCGGCTTCGGCATCCCGTCGCTGCGCGTCGACGGCAACGACTATCTCGCCGTCCATGCGGTGGCCAAATGGGCGGCGGAGCGGGCGCGCAGCAATCTCGGGCCGACGCTAGTCGAATATGTCACCTACCGTGCCGGCGCGCATTCGAGCTCGGACGATCCGTCCGCTTACCGGCCGAAGACCGAATCTGACGCCTGGCCGCTCGGGGATCCGATCGTGCGGCTGAAGAACCATCTCATCGCGCTCGGCGTCTGGTCGGACGAGCGGCACGCGCAGGCCGAGGCGGAAATCCTCGACACGGTTATCGCGGCGCAGAAGGAAGCCGAAAGCCACGGCACGCTGCATGCCGGCGGCAAGCCGTCGACGCGCGACATGTTCGAGGGCCTCTACGCCGAGATGCCGCCGCATCTCAGACGCCAACGCCAGCAGGCGGGGGTCTGAGCCATGCCGAGACGGACCATGATCGAGGCCATTCGCGATGCCATGGACGTGTCGATGGGGCGCGACGACAAAGTCGTCGTGTTCGGCGAAGATGTCGGCTTCTTCGGCGGTGTCTTCCGCTGCACGCAGGGCCTGCAGGCCAAATACGGCAAGAGCCGCTGCTTCGACGCGCCGATCAACGAATCCGGCATTGTCGGCTCGGCCATCGGCATGGCCGCCTATGGGCTGAAGCCGTGCGTGGAGATTCAGTTTGCCGACTACATGTATCCGGCCTACGACCAGCTGACCCAGGAAGCGGCGCGGCTGCGCTATCGCTCGAACGGCGATTTCACCTGCCCGATCGTGGTGCGCATGCCGACCGGCGGCGGCATCTTCGGCGGCCAGACGCACAGCCAGAGCCCGGAAGCGCTGTTCACCCATGTGTCGGGGCTGAAGACAGTGGTGCCGTCCAACCCACACGACGCCAAGGGGCTCTTGATCGCGGCGATCGAAGACCCCGATCCGGTGATCTTCCTTGAGCCGAAGCGGCTCTACAATGGTCCGTTCGACGGCCATCACGACCGGCCGGTGACGCCGTGGTCGAAACATGAGCTCGGCGAGGTCGCCGACGGCCACTACACTGTGCCGCTCGGCAAGGCGGCGATCCGCCGGCCGGGTTCCGCCATCACGGTGCTCGCCTACGGCACCATGGTCTATGTCGCGCAGGCCGCGGCCGAGGAAACCGGCATCGATGCCGAGATTATCGATCTCAGGACGCTGCTGCCGCTTGATCTCGATACGATCGTCGCATCGGTGAAAAAGACCGGGCGCTGCGTCATCGTGCATGAGGCGACGCTGACGTCCGGCTTCGGCGCCGAACTGTCGGCGCTGGTGCAGGAAAACTGTTTTTATCACCTCGAAGCGCCGGTGGCGCGGGTCGCCGGCTGGGACACGCCCTATCCGCATGCGCAGGAGTGGGATTATTTCCCCGGTCCCGCCCGGGTCGGCCGTGCCCTGCTTGAAACCATGGGAGCCTGAGATGGGCGAACACATCATCAAGCTGCCCGATGTCGGCGAAGGTGTCGCCGAGGCCGAGCTGGTCGAATGGCACGTCAAGATCGGCGACATGGTGCGCGAGGACACTGTGCTTGCCGCCGTCATGACCGACAAGGCGACGGTCGAAATCCCATCGCCGGTCGATGGCGAAATCCTGTGGCTGGGCGCCGAGATCGGCGACACGGTGGCGATCGGCTCGCCCATCGTGCGGCTGAAGGTGGCGGGCGAGGGGAATGTTGTCGCAGACACGAAATCGCCAGAGGTCACAGCGGCATCTACCCCCACCCCTAACCCCTCCCCACAAGGGGGAGGAGGAGGCGCCACAGCTTCCAAGGGCGGAGCAAAACCTACCTCATCGTCATCAGCAAATCCCAAAGGAATCGAAGGCGGGGAAGCGGCGGCGACCGAATCCCCCTCCCCCTTGTGGGG
>NZ_RZOL01000168.1:0-12829 GCF_004022985.1 Mesorhizobium sp. M7A.F.Ca.ET.027.02.1.1
GCGCGGCGGGCACTGCCGGATCTTCACGCGGCACCAGCGAACCGTCCGACTTGACCACCATGGTCCTCACCTTGCGCGGCGCAACGGCGACGACATCGGCATTGGTGCCCTTGTCGGCATCCTGCAGCACCTGCGCAATGCGGTCCTCGGACTTGGGCGCGGGCGCCGTATTGTCGGCAGAAGCGTTGTCGGCCGAAGCGGCGCCGGCCATCGGCGCGGCATTGCCGACATCGGTTCCAGCGGCGGCTGTATTCTGGTCCGGCGAAAGGTCGATGGCGCGGGCCGGATCTTTCGCCTGGACGTCCACTGGCTCTTCGACGTTGGTGACCAGCTTTTCCTGGACCGGCTCGGCTGGCTTGGCGCCCCTGACCGCGTCGTAGACCTTGTTGTCCTGATTGGGCACCACGGCGCCGCCCGGATTCTCCGGCTTGACCTTGATCGGCGCGTTGTCGGCCTTGACGATGACAGGCGCTTCGCTGCCGCCCTTGCCGCCAAAGGACAGCGCAAAGGCCCCGAGACCGCCCGCGACCGCGACCGCGCCGACAATCGCGGCGATGAACAGTCCGCGTCCGCGCGTCGGCCTCCCGGCCTCACGCTCGCCGAGACCCGGAACAGCCATAGCCTCGTCGAGTTCGGGATCGTAGTCGAGTTCATCGACAGTAAAATCATCGGCTTGCGAAACCGGCTGGCTCCCTGGCAGGCCGTCGAGGTCGAAGCCGGAGGCGTCGGCATAACCCGTGGGCGCCGCCGCGCGGGCGGACATGTCCATCGGCCGCGCGGCATAGGTCCGCGCTTCCGGCTCATAGCCCGGCTTGACCCCGTCATAGCCCGGCTTGACCCCGTCATAGCCCGGCTTGAGGCTGTCATAGCCCGGCTTGAAGCCCGCGGCATAGGAGTCATCATCGTAAGACGCGCTGGCCACATTGCTCGTGGGAACAGGAGCGACCTCCACCGCGTTCATCTCGGAGAGAAGGCTGGAGAACTCCGCATCGAGATCGTCGTAGCCAGACGACGCCGGCTGGTCTTCCTCGAAGTGCAGTTCGGGAATATCGAGATCGTCGGCCAGCGCGACGACACGCTCGGGTACATCGACCGTTTCGACGTCGGGCATGTCTTCGTAATGCGCAGGCTGGCGCGATTGGGGCGCCGACACCGGGACAGCGGGAGCCACGGCCTCGACCGGCTCGGACGAACGGTAGGACGTCATGGCGGCGACTGCCGGCGCGGCGGCCACGGATGCCACCGAAGCGGCCGGCTGAGCAAACGCAGGCTGAGCACTGAATGACGGCTGCTGCGGAACGGGCGTCACGCGGCTCCACGAACGCGTCGGCTCTGCCGGTTGGGAACGCTCCGCAAGCCAATCGAGAGAATCCGCCGAATTGTCCCGGTCAGCGGCTTCGTCACGCGGATCAAGATCCTTGGGCAAAGCCGCGTCGAACGCATCATCGTCGAAATCGACAGCGCCAGCCGTGTGCCAAGTCGTATCCTGGAGTTCATCAAGCATAAGGTCGTCAATATCCGCATCGGCCGCTTGGGCCGTGCCAACATGCCGGTCCTGCTCAGGCGCGGGTTCGTCAAGATCCCAGTCGAGGTCGCCGACAAGATCGGCCGGTTCCTCGGCGGGCTCGGCAACAGGCGGCAGGGCGGCGACAGCCGGCTGAGCCGTGACGGGCTCACTGGCCACCGGCGCCGTGCGCGCCGTCATGGCACCCAGCAACGCATTCAACTCGTCTTCCAGGCTCCGTTCGTCCGCGGCCGGGGCATGCGCCGCCGGCGCAACATGAGCCTCTGGCGCCGCCGGCTGGACCGTAGCGGCAGCAACCTCGGCGACCGGCTCTTCGGCCGTTTCGGCAAACGCGTCGTCCAAACTTAGGTCGAAAGCATCGTCCGACATGCCTTCAGGGATGGGAATATCGCCGTTCGCGTCAGTGATATCGACCAGCGCATCATGCGCGTGCGGCTCGTCGAAGGCATTCGGCTCATCCGCGCGAACGTCGAAATCCATGTCGACATCAGCCATCGCGTCGTCGAAATGGCCGGCAAAGCTCTCATCGGAGATTGCATGGCCGTCACGCGCCGCCTGCTCCGGCATGGGATACTTGACGGGCTCGGCGGCCATGAATGACTGTTCGGCCGCCGAATGGTCGTCGAGCACCAGCTCGTCTTCAAGCGAGACTGCCACCGCATCGTCGAATTCGTCATCGGAGGCAACTGGCTCGATAGTAGCGGGCGTGTCGGCAACGGCGTACTGGGCCTCTTCAGCGTACTGGGCCTCTTCGGCTTCCTCATCGATCCGGAGATCCTGGTCGAGCGAAATGGCCAGCTCGTCCGCCATCGAATGATCGTCCTCGAAGGGAGAGACGTCCTCAAGCGAACCGGCGACGGCATCGTCAAAATCAGACGCGAAAGCCGGCTCGACGGACGGCGCCGCTTCAGCTGCGACCGCATGGCTGGCGCCGGCGACGTGATCGTCTATCTCAGCCATGTCCAGTTGGAAATCGTTGTCGAGCGACACCGAAAGCTCATCGTCCATCGCGCTGGCGTCAGCCGCTTCGAATGCCGGCTCAAGCACGAAGGTCGGCTCATGAGCCTGAACAACCGGAGCGGCGTCGCTGTCGTCAGCGCCGAACTCGCCCATCATTTCTTTCTCGAGATCGATATCGAAATCGCCCTCTTCGAGCCCGTGATCGGCGGCTGGGGCCTGCGGCTGGGCGGGCGATTGCGGCCTGACCGGCTGGCGCGGGTCGAATCCCATGATCCTGGTCAGTTCCGCGAACGGATCATCGTCAGCGATGTCGTTGTTGTCGGCTACTCTCAGCTGGGTTCTGTCTGCCATTATTGTTCCCGAACTCGCACTCATTCGGACGCCATGGACGTCGCGTAGGGTTGGCCCTTACCAGCGCAATGTGGGCAAAAGGTGACAGGTTATTTAGTCAAACCTAACGCATTTCGGTGGGCGCGGCGGCTCCGATCAACGTCAGGCCGGACGTCAAAACGTCCGAAACAGCCTGCACCAGCCCTAGTCTGGCATGCGTCAATTGTCGGTCGTTAACCTTAACAAAACGTAAGTCCGGATTATCCGTGCCACGGTTCCAGTGTCCGTGGAAGCTGGAAGCCAGATCATAGAGGTAAAATGCCAGCCGATGCGGCTCGAGCGCAAGGGCGGCGGACTCGATCAGCCGCGGGTATTCGGCAAGCTTGCGGATCAGGCCGATCTCGCCCTCGTCGGTCAGCAATGCCGCGGCCGACGCCAGGCTGTTGCGGTCGAAATTGGCTTCGCCCAGTTGCTCGCTCGCCTGCCGGAACACCGAATGACAGCGCGCCGAGGCGTACTGGACATAGAACACCGGATTGTCCTTGGACTGCTCGGTCACCTTGGCGAAATCGAAATCCAGGGGCGCATCGTTCTTGCGGTAGAGCATCATGAAGCGGATCGCGTCGCGGCCGACCTCCTCCACCACTTCGCGCAGCGTCACGAAATCGCCCGACCGCTTCGACATGCGCACCGGTTCGCCCTCGCGAAACAGCTTGACCAGATTGCACAGCAGGACAGTGAGCTTCACCTCGTCGCCGGCAATCGCCCGCGCCAGGGCCTCCAGCCGCTTTACGTAGCCGCCATGGTCGGCGCCGAGCACATAGATCAGGTCGACGAAGCCGCGGTCGACCTTGTCCTTGAGATAGGCGACGTCGGCGGCGAAATAGGTGAACGAGCCATCGGACTTGACCAGCGCCCGGTCCATGTCGTCGCCGACCGCGGTCGAGCGGAACAGCGTCTGTTCGCGATCCTCCCAATCGTTTGGCTTCTCGCCCTTGGGCGGCGGCAGCTTGCCCTTGTAGATATGGCCCTTCAGCGTCAGATCGTTGATCGCCGAGCGGATCTTCCTGGCATTGTCGGCATGCAGCGTGCGCTCGGAGAAGAACACGTCGTGATGCACGTTGAGCATCGCCAGGTCCTCGCGGATCATCGCCATCATCGCATCGATGGTGCGATCCTTGACGATGGCGAGCGCCTCGTCATCGGGCATCTGCAGAAGCGAGCGGCCGTATTCCGCGACCAGCGCCTGGCCGACGGGCACCAGGTAATCGCCGGGATAGAGACCGGCGGGTATTTCGCCGATGTCGTCGCCCAGCGCTTCGCGGTAACGCAGGAATGCGGAACGGCCGAGCACGTCGATCTGCGAGCCGGCGTCGTTGATGACATATTCCTTGGTCACCTCGTAGCCGGCGAAGGCCATCAGATTGGCGAGCGCGTCGCCGACGACAGCACCCCGGCAATGGCCGACATGCATCGGCCCGGTCGGATTGGCCGAGACATATTCGACATTGGTCTTCCTGCCGCCGCCAACCGTCGAGCGGCCATAGTTGCGGCCCTCGCCGAGCAGTGCGGTCAGATGTGTCTGCCAGAAGCCGTCCTTCAGCCTGAGATTGACGAAACCGGGCCCGGCCACTTCCGTCGCCGCGACATCCTTGTCGTCACGCAGCGCCTGCGCCAGTCTTTCGGCCAGCGCGCGCGGGTTCTGGCCGGTCGGCTTGGCCAGCACCATCGCCGCATTGGTCGCCAGGTCGCCGTGGCTGGCGTCGCGCGGCGGCTCGACGGCAATGCGCGACAGGTCAGGCGAAACGCCGTCTTTGTCTTTCAGATCAAGCGCTTCGACGGCTTTTATAATTCGCGCGGTGAAATCGGCGAAGATGTTCATTTGTGTGACTCTGGGGTCTGGCTCTGGCGGCTTTGCAGCGAATCCGGCTCGTTGGCCGGCAAAATCGAGCCCGCCCTAGCCCAATTCAGGCGTATGGTCAAACAAACGCCGGTGTTCCTTGAGCGCGTAGGTGTCGGTCATACCCGCCAGGAAGTCGGCGACGCTGCGCGCCTTGATGCGGTCGTCGGTCCGATCCAGTCCCTCGCGCCAGCCGTCCGGCATGGCGCGCGGATCGGCGAAATAGGCGTCGAACAGATTTTTGACGATCTGCTCGGCGTCCGCGCGCACCCGCATGACCTCCGCGTGCCGGTAGAGGTGCTTGTACAGGAAGGCCTTCAGTTCTTTCTCCAAGGCAGCCATTTCGGCCGAGAATACCACCATCGTCTCGCCAGCTGCCCTCACCGCATCGGCGCTCCGCGGCCTGATGCGATCGAGATTGGCTGTCGTCGACTTGATCACGTCCTCGACCATGGCGGTTATCTGCCGCCGCATCAGTTCGTGGCCGGTGCGCACGGCATCGAGGGAGGGATAGCGTGCGCGCACGCCTTTCAGGATCGTTCCCGGCAGCAAAACAGTCTCCAGCATGTCGAGCGTCAGCAGTCCTGCCCTCAAGCCGTCGTCGATGTCATGCGTGTTGTAGGCTATATCGTCGGCGATCGCCGCGCATTGCGCCTCGATGCCGGCAAACCGGTCGAGTTCGAGATCGTGCAGTTCAGAGTAATCACGGATCGCCTGCGGCACCGGCCCTTTCAGACCCTTGCCGTTGGCGTCCGTCAGCGGCCCATTGTGCTTGACCAGGCCTTCCAGCGTTTCCCAGGTCAGGTTGAGCCCATCGAACTCGGCGTAGCGCGCCTCCAGCCTCGTCACGATGCGCAGCGATTGCGCGTTGTGGTCGAAGCCGCCCCAGGCGGCCATCTTTTCGTTCAGCGCGTCCTCGCCGGTGTGGCCGAAGGGCGTGTGGCCGAAATCATGCACCAGCGCCACCGCCTCGGCGAGATCCTCGTCGCCGCGCAGCGCCCGTGCCAGGGCACGCGCGATCTGCGCCACTTCGATCGAATGGGTCAGCCGGGTGCGATAATGGTCGCCTTCATGCGCGATGAAGACCTGCGTCTTGTGCTTGAGCCGCCGGAACGCCGTCGAATGGATGATGCGGTCACGGTCACGCTGGAATGGCGTGCGCGTCGGGCTTTCCACCTCGTCGAACAGCCGTCCGCGCGACTTTGCCGGATCGCAGGCATAGGCGGCGCGCGGCCGATAGCCGAATCCGATGTCGCCCAACTCGTTGGTCATGGCTGATGCTGCCGCAGTTGACTTAGCCAGGTTGACTTGGCCCCTCGCGCTTCATACCTATCATGTGAAACCGAAAGCAAGGTGACGCCCATGGGCGCTGATGCCAAGACTGCCATGAAAGTCGATATGACCGAGGCCGCCGCCAGGCGGATCGCCAGGATTGTCTCGAACGAGGCCGGCAAGACGGCGCTGCGCGTGTCGGTCGAAGGCGGCGGCTGCTCAGGCTTCTCCTACAAGTTCGATCTGGTCGATACGCGCAATGACGACGACGTCGCCATCGAGAAGGACGGCGCCACCGTGCTGATCGACGATCTGTCGCTGGTCTATATGGGCGGCTCTGTGATCGATTTCGTCGACGATCTGATGGGCCAGTCGTTCCAGATCCGCAACCCGAACGCCGTCGCGTCCTGCGGCTGCGGCACGAGTTTCTCCATATAGAATGCCTGCTATCGGTGCGGTCCGTCAGATCGCGCTGTCGGCTGGCCGTGATCTCGACGTGACGCTGGCTTTCTGGCGCGACGTGCTCGGCATGGCGGTTCATGCGCGCTTCGATCCGCCGGGCATCGCCTTCATCATGGCCGGCGATATCAGGCTGCTGTTCACTGACGGCATACCAGCCGGAACCGTCTATCTCGACATATCCGGCCTCGATGACTTCCATGCCTCTGCGGTCGCGGCAGGCGTACCCTTCACCGCGCCGCCAACACTTGTCCATCGCGACACGGAGGGCCAGTTCGGTCCAGCGGGGGAAAGCGAATGGATGGCCTTCCTAAAGGACCCGGCTGGCAATACGATTGGCCTCGTCGAACGCCATCCGCCGCAAGAATCCAACTGAACAGCATCGAGACCGCCATGAAAATCGTCACCTGGAACATCAACGGTGTCCGCGCCCGCATTGGCAATCTCACCCATTGGCTGACCGAGAGCGCACCCGACATCGTCTGCCTGCAGGAGATCAAGACCGTCGACGAGCAATTCCCGCGCGCCGAGATCGAGGCGCTTGGCTACAATGTCGAAACCCATGGCCAGAAGGGTTTCAACGGCGTGGCCCTGTTGTCGAAGCTGCGCTTCGACGAAGTCATCCGGGGCCTGCCCGGCGACGATGCCGATGAACAGGCGCGTTTCATCGAAGGCGTTTTCTCGACCGACAAGGGCGCCTTGCGCGTCGCCTCGCTCTATCTGCCGAACGGCAATCCGATCGATGACGAGAAGAAGTTTCCTTACAAGCTGTCCTGGATGGCGCGGCTGGAGCGCTGGGCCGAAGAACGGCTGAGGCTTGAGGAGGCCCTGGTGCTCGCCGGCGACTACAACGTGATTCCCGAGCGGATCGACGCGCGGTTTCCGGAGAACTGGCTGGGCGACGCCCTGTTCCAGCCGCAGACGCGACAAGCCTTCCGCCGGCTGCTCAACCTTGGTTTCACCGAGGCGGTGCGCGCGGTCACCGACGCCCACGACACCTACACGTTCTGGGACTATCAGGCCGGCGCCTGGCAGAAGAACAACGGCATCCGCATCGACCACCTGCTTTTGTCGCCGGAAGCCGCCAACCGGTTTTCTTCCGCGTCGATCGAAAAGCACGTGCGCGCCTGGGAAAAACCGTCCGATCACGTCCCGGTGGCGATCGATCTCGCGCTTCAGCCGGCCTGAGAGAACCCTCGCCGGGCACGCAGGCGCTGGACCTCATATCGCCACATTTGGCGCCGTTCATTGCGGGCCAGCATGGCGGCTGGGGTTCCATGAGCACACGATTTCATCTTTGTCCGATCGGCCTGGCATTTGCCATGGCCGCTCCCGGTGCGGCATTTGCCGACCAGGAATGCTTGGCCAATGGAAAATCCTACCAGCTTGGCCAGGTCGCCTGCCTGACGGTTGCCGACCGGAGCCATCTGGCCCGCTGCGACATGGTGCTCAACAACACATCGTGGACGAAGATTGGGGATAGCTGCCCGGAAAACACCTTGGCGCCACACCCCCATGTCACGCCGATCTCGACGCCGGCGCCCAGCATGGTGCCGACGGAGCCGATCGAGAACTGATCGCGATCGAAAATCGAGTGCTGCTGGTGAAGCTGACGCAGCCGCGAGACTACTGGTCCGCGTTGTTGCCCTTGGTGAGGATATCATCGGCCAGCGAGATCGCGGTGCGGCGGTCGGCCTCGCCGGCGGTGGCGAATGCCTCTTCCTGCATGCCGCGGATCCAGGGCTGGTCAGCCGGCGAAGCGCGTTCGAGCGCTGCCGTCATCATCGCCAGGCCGCGAACGATCTTGCCGCTCTGGAACAACAAATGGCCCAGTGTCGCCTGGGCGCCGGCATGGCCTTTCTCGGCGGCGAGTTGGAACCAGCGCCCAGCCTGCTTGACACTGGCCTTCACGCCGCCCTCGCCCTTCAAGAACATCTGCCCCATCTCGAACTGCGCGTTCGGATTGCGGTAGTTGGCGGCGGCGCGCATGTAATATTCCTGGGCCGCCACCTCGTTCTCGGCGACCGGGCTGCCGGGAATGCCCGTGCGCAAATAGTCGCCAAGCGCCACCAGCGCATCGGAGACATAGCTTTCCTCAGGCGAGCCGGGCTCGACGTCCTGGTCGACGATCTCGGAGAAGAACTTGAACGCCTCATAGTCGTCGCGCGCCACGCCGTCGCCCTCGGCATACATGCGGGCAAGCTTCCAGGTGGCACCGATCTGGCCGTTTTCGGCAGCGTATTTATAGGCCTCGGCAGCCTGTTCCTTGTGGCCGTTCTTGTAGGCGGAGAAGCCGAACTGGAAGACCGCCCAGGGGCTGGATTGCGGCTTCACCCCGGTCTTGTCGTCGAACACCTTGTCGTCGAAGGCCATGGCCTGGCCCACGGCGCCAAAGGTCGCGCCAAATGTGGCGGCCACGACCAGTGCCGAAAAGACAGACGACCTCAACAACTCAGATGTCCGCATAACAGTGTGTTTCTTTCGCACCGCCCGGATGGGTCACCGCGCCATCGCGCGCCGGCCCTACCGTCTGTGCATATTTCCATATCGCGCCCGACTGATAGTCGGTCGTGCGCGCCTTCCATGTCTTTGCCCTCGCCGCCAGTTCGCTATCGGACAACGCCACATCGATCGTGCCGTTCACCGCGTCGATCGAGATCACGTCGCCATCCCTGAGCAGTCCGATCGGGCCGCCCACGGCTGCCTCGGGGCCGACATGGCCGATGCAGAAACCGCGCGTCGCGCCCGAGAAGCGCCCGTCGGTGATCAGCGCCACCTTGCCGCCCATGCCCTGGCCGTATAGCGCTGCCGTCGTCGACAGCATCTCGCGCATGCCGGGGCCGCCGCGCGGCCCTTCGTAGCGGATGACGAGAACCTCGCCTTCCCTGTAGTTGCGATGCGTCACCGCCTCGAAACATTCCTCTTCCGAATCGAAGCAGCGTGCTGGGCCGGAGAACTTCAACTCCGCCATGCCCGCGACCTTCACGATCGCGCCTTCGGGGGCAAGGTTTCCCTTCAAGCCCACGACACCGCCGGTTTGGGTAATGGGTGTGTTGGCCGGGCGGACCACATCCTGATGCTCATTCCAGACAACGTGCTGCATGTTTTCGGCCAAAGTGCGGCCAGTCACGGTCATGCAGTCGCCATGCAGATAGCCGTGGTCGAGCAGCGTCTTCATCAGCAGCGGAATGCCGCCGGCCTCGAACATGTCCTTGGCGACATATTTGCCGCCCGGCTTGAGGTCGGCGATGTAAGGCGTCTTCTCGAAGATCTTGGCCACGTCGAACAGGTCGAATTTGATGCCGGCCTCGTGGGCGATCGCCGGCAGATGCAGTGCCGCGTTGGTCGAACCGCCGGTGGCCGAGACCACGGTCGCCGCATTCTCCAGCGCCTTCAGAGTGACGATGTCGCGCGGCCGGATATTTTTCGCGATCAGCTCCATGATCTTTTCGCCGGAGGCGAAATTGAACCGGTCGCGCATTTCATAGGGTGCCGGCGCGCCGCAGGAATAGGGCAGCGCCAGGCCGATCGCCTCGGCGACGGTGGCCATGGTGTTGGCGGTGAACTGGGCGCCGCAGGAGCCGGCAGACGGGCAGGCCGCCTGCTCGATTTCGAGAAGTTCGGCATCATCGATGGTGCCTACCGAGTGCTGGCCAACCGCCTCGAACACATCCTGCACGGTGATCTGGCGGCCGCGATAGCTGCCGGGCAGGATCGAACCGCCATAGATGAAGATCGACGGCACGTTGAGCCGCACCATGGCCATCATCATGCCGGGCAGCGACTTGTCGCAGCCGGCCAGCCCGACCAGCGCATCGTAGCAATGGCCGCGCATGGTGAGTTCGACCGAATCGGCGATGACCTCGCGCGACACCAGCGACGACTTCATGCCCTGGTGACCCATGGCGATGCCGTCGGTGACGGTGATGGTGCAGAATTCGCGCGGCGTGCCGCTGGCGGACGCGACGCCCTTCTTGACCACCTGCGCCTGACGCATCAGCGAGATGTTGCAGGGCGCCGCCTCGTTCCAGCAGGAGGCGACCCCGACCAGCGGCTGCGCAATCTCGGCCGCCGACAAACCCATGGCATAGAGATAGGAACGATGCGGCGCACGCGCCGGACCGACGGTCACATAGCGGCTAGGGAGCTTAGCCTTGGAGATGACTTTGGCGTCCATATTCTTCCTTGCCCCATCTTCCCTGCAAATGGGGCGGAGCGGCTGCCCCCTCGCCGAGCCTTTTGGCGCGTGTCCCGAGACAAGATCGAGGTGCGCCGGGTTTATGGCGGGAAATAGGCAATTTCCTCAGCCCGGCTTCCAGCGCAGGGGTTGCTCAGAAAGTGTTGCCAAAACATCACAATAGCAGGAGGCGCAGGCGGTACGGATAATATGCAACGCAGCTTGGATGAGACAAATCGGGGCGATGCGATCCCAAACAAAAAAGGCCGGGTAATCCCCGGCCTTTTGTTATAATTGTTAGAGACTTAGAACTTGATCTTAAGGCCACCTGAAATAGCCGTGACCAGATCGTTGCCGAAGTCGTAGCTGACATCCGTGCCGGCGACATATCCGTTCTCACCAGCCAACGCTCCAGAATGGCCGCTGGTCAGCACCCCAACCGCGCCGGCCAGACGCACTTCGATGTTCGGCTTGGGCGTAAAGGCGACGCCGCCGCCCAGTGTCCAGGTATCGGTCTGCGAGCCATAGCCATGCGACGTGCCGCGATCCCAGGAAAGCTGGCCGGCAGCACTCCACTGATCGTTGAACTTATGGCCAATGCCGCCGGTAACTGTCCAGCCGTCACGATACATCAGGTCCAGCGAGGTGATCTGGCCCGAATGGAGAGCATCACCAGTGACGCATGCCCCTGCGGGGGTACCTACGACGCAAATCGGAACGCTCTGCAGCAGGCTCCAATTGACCCACTTGAGCGAACCGAAGGCGAGCCAGCCTGGCGCAATGCCTGACTGCAATTTCAATTCGACTGTATCCGGCATGTATTGCGTTGAGCCGTAGATCGGAAGCACCACGCTGCCAACATGCGTCAAATCCAGCGTGCCCGAGATATTGTCGAGCTTGACCCGCGAATTGTAAACGAGGCTGGCGCGCAGTGCGATCTCGGGGATTTCATATGCCAGGCCGGCGCGCCAGCCCCAGCCGGTCCCCTTGAGATCGACACGCCCGGTACCCTGGAAATCCGGCACCAGCGGCGATATCAGGTCCTGCTTGAAGCCATAGACTTCCTGGTAGTAGACGCCGCCGATGAAGCGAACCTGGCCTTTGCCGGCGTCCATCTTGTAGGAGCAGGTTGTGGCGTAGTTGTTGCTTTTGATGTCGGTTTCCATGTTGGACTGGGCACCGGCCCAAAGACCCGGATTTGTGTGCGCACCCCAAGGCTGGGAATAGTCGAACATACAGTCGATACCCTGGACGATCTGCGCCTTGACGCCGATCCGCGGCACCCAATAGCTCTCGCTGTCCTTCGCCGTGCTGCCCAGAGGCGTCAAATCGCCGTCGAGCGGGTTGGTGTCCACCGCATTCTTGAGCTTGCGTTGCGGCATCACATAGGTCGATTCGGCTTCGGTCGCGAACGGAGCCGGATCGAACAGCAAATCGATATCGTAACCGCCGCGCTCCAGGCCGCCGGCATGTGCCGGATTCATCGCCGTCCCGATCAAAGCCAGCGAAAAGCAGCCCGCCCCCAGCAGCGCCTTCAGTCGCAGAATAGTCATGAAATGTCCTCCCCGAATTCGAGTGCATCAAGCTAGAACCAATTCAGGTTAACGGTGCAACAACGAATTCGCGGGCGTACATGTACACATTGGCCAGGCGCATTTTCGAGGAAATGCAACCTAGTGCGGCAAAGCCGAAAAATGGTCTGTGAAGGCTGAGCGGCTCCCAAAAACAGAGAGAACCATCCAAAAGGGCTCGAAAACAGGCCTTTTTTGGGCTCCAGGAGCCCCATTGTTACATTATGGCAACAATGGGGCTAAAACTTCCGTTTACGTCAATATTAACGCAACGGCATGCAGATTTTCGAGGAAAAACCAGCACTTTAGAGAGGGCTAAAGTCTCGCGAATCTATCCTCAACCGGCGTCGCGAACCCTGGCCAACGCGACCGACAGCTTGTCCTGCGCATCGCGGTATTCAGCGAGCTTTTCACGCTCGGCATCCACGATCTCGGCCGGCGCGCTGGCGACGAACCTCTCGTTCGACAGCTTCTTGTGCAGCCGCGCGATCTCCTCGGTCACCTTGGCCAGTTCCTTCTGCAGCCGTGCTGCCTCGGCGACAAGGTCGATCAGGCTGCCAAGCGGCAGGCAGATCGTCGCCTCGTTGAGCACGATCTGCCTGCCGCTTGGCAGCCTGATCGACCTTGTCGCCGAG
>NZ_RZOL01000169.1:0-12793 GCF_004022985.1 Mesorhizobium sp. M7A.F.Ca.ET.027.02.1.1
AACGGCGACCACTTCGTCGTGCCGGTGGAAAGCCGCCCCTTTGTCAGGAGCGTCGCCGCGAAGTTCGACAAATATTTCGAAACCGGCAAGGCCAGGCATTCAGTAGCGGTCTGAACATTGGCCCGGTCAGAAATGCTCGCCGGCCTTGAACGGGCCGATACGAGTGCCTGCCGCGATCAGGTAGGCGGTCGACCAGCCGATTAGCAAGAACCCGTTTACGCCCTCCAGCGCCGCCAGCACACGCCACGCATGGGCAGGCACGATGTCGCCATAGCCGACGGTCGAAAAGGTAATGGTCGAAAAGTACAGTGCGGTTTCGAAGTCGGCGAAGATATCAAGCAACCTATATAGGCCGGCCCAGAGCCAGACCTCTACGGTCATGACCGCAAAGAGGCCCATCACCACGCTGATCATCGCCACGATGCGGCTGCGGCGCCCGTGCATGCGAAACCGCGCGACCAGATACCCCATCGCGTGTGTGACGGCGATCAGACCAAATGTGTGGACGAGAACCGTCAGACTTATGACGACAGTGCCGATGAGTAGATTGAGGATCATGCGCGGAACGTAGCCGCCAAGAGCCCTTCGTCCTTGTGCGAGATCAATCTCAATCCCGACGGAGGTCTGAAAGCGCGGAAGCTCTGGCCAAAACCGACACTCTGCTCTTTAGACTGAATCTCAGATTTCAGCCTTTCAGCCTTGAGGCAGCGTGCCCAAAGTTTGAAGGTCTGTAATATTGGCCGTACTAATTTGGAAAAAACCACCCAAAAAAGTACGGCGACAATTTCGCTAAGTGTTTGAAATGCATGGTGATCCCGACAGGAATCGAACCTGTGACCTACAGATTAGGAAGCTGTGCCCCGAGCCGACTTGGTTTGGCAGAGAAGGCCCTTGTGTCACATGGGTCTCATCCAAGAGAAATAAGGCTTGCAGAGCGGACCCGGCGCATTTACACGTCCCCATGACGGACCCAGAAACACCGGGAACGCAAGGGGTACGAGGGCGGTATCGAACGTCCCCATAGCGTCCCCCGACTGGGTCCCCATCGGAGAGAGGGACGACAATGCGGGTGAAGATCACCAAGCGGCTCATCGAGCGAGATTTGCCCAAGCAGGTTACCACGGAGACGTGGATTTGGGACACCGAGGTTCTGGCCTTCGGCATTCGGCTTCGGCCCGGAAGGAGGCCGACCTACGCGATGCGTTGGAAAGACGACACCTTCGGGGGCCGGAATGGCCGCGACCGCAAAATGAACATCGGCCCAGTCGAGCAGATCGACCTTGATGACGCCAGGGCAATCGCAAGGCAACGGTTTGGGGAACTCGCTGCGGGAGATGACCCAGCAGAGAAGCAGCGGGAGCGGAAGCGAACTGGCGTGACCGTGTCCGACCTGATCAAGGAAGTTGTCGAGACGATGGAAGCGAAGGGGAGAGCGGCGCGCTACGTCCGCGATTTCAAACAACAGATGCGTGACCACGTAGAGCCGACCATCGGGTCCCGGTTCCTGAGGGATGTGACGGCCACAGAGGTGGACCGCATTCTGGCGAAGCTCGCCCGTCGACCGGCCTTGCACAATCACGTCCGGGCAGGCCTATCGAGCGTGTTCACGGCGGCATTGCGGGGACGCTACCGGGCCGACAATCCAGTCATGGGTAGCACCAAGGCCGAAGCTCGACACCGGGAGCGATTGTTGACGAACTCCGAGATCGACGGCCTGTTGAAGGTGCTGGACACCAATGCTGGGCAGAACGCCGACGCCATGCGGCTGTTGTGGTTGACGGGGAGCCGGCCCCAAGAAGCGTTTGCGATGCGATGGAGTGATGTCGACCTTGACGCGAGCGTTTGGACTAAGCCGGCGCAAACAGTGAAGCAGCGGCGGACCCATCGTGTGACGCTGCGGGCGGAAGCTGTGGCGCTGCTCAAGCGCATGATGGAAGAGCGCGGTGACAGCCCGTTCGTGTTCCCGTCAGACGGAGCGAAGGGCACACGGCAGCGGGGCTATAAGGCCGCAAAGACCGGCCATCTGACGACGATCAAGAAGTTCGCCGCTAAGGTGTTCGAGGCTGCCGGACTTGTGGACGTTCGACCGTATGACTTGCGTAAGGCGTTCGCCTCCCGTCTGGTGGCATCAGGGGCCGACCTCAAGACGGTGATGTCCTTGACCGGGCACACACAGGTGGCGGTGCTATTGAAGCACTATGCGCATGTGATGGATGGGAAGCAGACCGAGGCGCTGGAGAAGGCGTTCGGGTAACTCCAGCGAGCAAGAGCATGGGTGCGCAAGTTGTGGTGGCGGAGAAGGCGCTAAGCCTCGCTCAAGACGCAAGGCTTCTATTTGACAATGGCCGCTTTGAGACCGCTCTGTCTCTGGCCATCCTTTCGATTGAGGAGGCAGGAAAGTTCATCCTACTGGCCGCTGCGACGTCGCAGGGGGACCTGAACCGGAAGATACGAAGTCACCCGAAGAAGCAACAGCAGGCCGCACTATCGCTTCTCGTCAGGCAGATGATCACTGGATTGAAAGTTCTCAAGCAGATCACCGAGCCGGAGCAGTGGTTAGACCCAGCCAACCAACCTACCGACGAGGACTATAGGAGGGTGTGGCGGGTCCTCTCACTCACGGGGATATTTGACTTTCACAAGGCCGCTCATGCTGGCGACCTCGACCGTCTGAAGCAAGCAGGGTTCTATGTCGATCTAAACCAGGAGCGGCTAAGTGCGGAGGCCTTCAAGGAGCTTGCCGTCAAATGGCTCCCCCAAGCGGAGACCCTCGCGGACGATGTCGTCATGTTGTCGAGGACCCAACCGCCCGTAGAAATTGGCTGACCGCATTTCGTTGGACTTTAAGGGCCGACAGGTCCACCATAGGGTATCGGCGGTAACTTTCATGGGCATCGCCGGCTGTGAGCGAAGAGCGCGCTTCCGCCCCAACGAGGGAGGCTGCTGTGGCCATTCACAATTGCCCGACAGGCGTCGGTTATCCAGATGATCTTTCTGTCTTGAAACAGGTCTTCGACAAGGTTTGTGCCGAGGAAGGCATAGCTGTCGGCAGTTCGCGAGCAGAGCGGCTAAGTGTGGACGCGATGTTGCTCTTCACGAATGGAGAGTGGGAAGAGGCCATGCTCTATGACCACCTTAGGGATTTGGCCCGCAGAGCCGCCTGATGCATGTCACCTACAGGGACCGCCAAGAGCGCATCGTGGCTCACTACGAGAACCTTGTTGCGCTTCAGGACAGGATCACCCAGTACAAACTGCTGCTAGGCCAGGACTGTTCCAGCGAGCAGGCGCTTCAACGCCGACTGGAGGTCTGCCTAGGCTGGGCGAGGGAAACTCTCGAGCGAGCTAAAGACCATCGAAATATTTGGTAGAAATTTCTGAGCGGGTGATCGGATAACAGGCACGCGCGCCGACCCCCCGTACCCCCACTTGGGCACGGCACCAGAGCCCGTATCTCACATGGGCGAGAGCTGATACGTTGAGGGATGCGCAACGAAACGGAACTCCAGATGGTCGAGCGGCACGTGCGCGAATGCGATGGGCGTATTGCGCGGCAGCGTGAGATTGTCGCGCGGCTGGTCGAACGGGGACAACCAACGGACCTTGCCTTGGACCTGTTACGCCTCTTCGAGTGGGTCCAGACAGACCACCTAAGGCACCTGCTTCGGCTCCAGCTTGCGGCTGGCTGACCGGCACCTCGCGTACAAAAAGGTAATCCTTACCTCACATTGCGGTTGACATGTGAACTTCGTGTGAGGTAAGTCGTGTGAACATTGGGTCTGAGGAGATAGTTCACACAATGGCAATCATTGGATACGCCCGCGTCAGCACGACCGACCAAAACACGGCAGTCCAGATCGACCAGTTGAAGGCGGCAGGGGTGACGGACGACCACCTCTTTGAAGACTGGCTGTCGGGACTTGACGACAAGAGACCGAAGCTCGCCGAGATGCTGCGGCACGCCCGCAAGGGTGACACGGTGGTGGTGACGAAGGTTGACCGGCTGGCACGGTCGGCGGCGCATCTGCACCAGATCGTGGACGACCTCGACAAGCGGGGTGTTGGGTTCCGGGTTCTGAATGACCCGTCACTGGACACGACCAAGCCTCACGGCAAACTGATGTTTGGCATCCTCGCCAGCATTGCAGAGTTTGAGACCGCCCTCAGGAAGGAGCGGCAGATGGAAGGCATCGCCAAGGCGAAGGCTCGGGGTGACCACCTCGGGAGGCCAAAGACGGTGACTTCCGAGATTGAACAGAATGTGCGCGACATGCGGGCCAGTGGGGCGTCCCTGAGGGCCATTGCGGCTGCAGTAGGGTACTCCACCGCCACCGTGCAAAGCGTTCTCAAAGGAGATGAGACAACAGGATGAAGAAGGGTAGGAAGTTCCTTGGCGGCAAGACCGGGCGCTATGAGGGCGCTGGACCGAAGCGGTATCAAGGGGGCTGGGAGCATGATGGCCTGAGCTTCGCGGAAGTCGTCAAGGCGAAGTTCCCGAAGACGGGAGACGAAAGTCGCGCGGTGAGACGTGAGCGGATACGGAAGGCGCTCCGATACTGGGCGCGCGGGCAGCTTCGGGCTTGGACCGCTGACTGGGAAGTCTACAAGCCGATGGTGGCCGAGATTGACGCGATGGTGAAGGCCAGACGGTCGGTGGGAGCCGTCCAGGCCATGGTGATGGAGCGAGTGACGGCACGGAGCTTCGTGGCTGGGACCTCCGAATACCAGAAGTGGGACGGAAGACAGCCGGGGATGGCCGATAGCATTGAGCAAATAGGGGACCATTTCCAACCGATGGAAAGGCCAGATGATGAAGAGCGCGTTCGGAAGAGCGAGAAGGAACTCTTCGATGAACTTCAGGCCATCTTGAGGGATGCTCCAAGAGGCTGGTAGAGGTTACTTGGTCGGATAAGGCCCACCTGTTCGGACGACAACACCCTCTCCTCACGGCTTCTCACCTACCGATCTGTCCAGCGTTCTCCCGCTGCCTGCCCTGTTCCCCTTCCGGGGCTGTGGCGCGCTGTGGCTGTGGCCGGTCGGTAGATGTGAGGCCGTGTGTGCCTCTATCTGTCCTCCCCTTTTGGACTGGACGGTTCAGGGCAGCGGGTTTCCTCATACAACACAATCTGAAAGGTGAACATGATCACAGGAGCGGTCGAGGCATTGGCCGGCCTCATTGAACTATCAGGGTCTCGTCAGGACACCCTCAGCCGGCCCGACAGGTTGCCGCTTGGTCGCGTCAGGGTGCTGCCGGACCTATTCCAGCCACGCGGTGGGATGGACGAGCGGCACCTGTCCGACCTTGTGAAACTCCTCAAGAGCCGGAAGGACCTCGACCCCGTGACCGTAATGGTTATCGGGGACACCTACGTCTTGATCGACGGACACCACCGGCACGAAGCGTACCAGCGGACGGGCAACGACAGCATCCCCACGGTCTATTTCGAGGGGACCCCTGAGGAGGCCGTGCTGGAAGCAGGGAAGGCGAACGCTAAGGCCAAGCTGCCAATGTCCTCCGGTGAGCGGCAGGACTTTGCGTGGCGGCTTGTCGTCCTGGACCGCTACAGCAAGGCGACGGTGGCAGACGCATCGGGGACCTCGACGTCACAGGTGGCCACCATGAGGAAAGCCAATAAGGCGTTGGGGGTTGATGCCGGGAATTACTCGACGTGGTTCAAGGCGAGGAAAGCAGCGGAAGGAAAGGACATGGAAGGTGTGGACGGGTTCGATCCAGAGGAGTGGAAGCAACAGGTAGCAGATCGGTACGCAGACACGCTGGCGAAGACGTTCTCGGGGCGATTGTTACGGGACCCTGAGATTGCCGCTATGGCTCTCGCCACGTACTTCGGCAGGAGACTTCCCGAGGTGGTCGGTGAACTTCAAGGGTTCCTGCCCGAGGTGGCCGACGAGGAGTTCTGAGGACCCTCAGGTGTACAACCACTACGGTGTACGAATTGTACAGGCTGGGACCCAGAGAGGCCCGGCGACAACATCAACGCAACAGCAGAGAAGCAGAGGAATTTGACATGCAGGACGAAGCAACGCGCCGGAAATGGCGTGAGTACAAGAGCAAGTGGCGCGCGGAGAACCCGGAGCGCAACCGGGAACTGGACAGCCGGGCCTATCACCGGAACCGGGAGACCATCAACCGGAAGCGCAAGGAGGTGCGCAAGCTGTTCACCGAGTGGCGGCAGACCTTGAAGCCGGTGGAGACCCCAGCCCAATGAGGGGCGTCCACCAGATCACCCCCACACTTCGAGTTGTCGAGACCGACCGCGAATGGATCGTCCAGGCAGTCGAGACGAAGCGGACCCGCAGGCGTGGCACTCAGTCGACCGGCGAATGGACCGACCGCGCATACCTCACCACCCGGACGATGCTGAACGGCGAACTCAAACGCCTTGTTGGCAACGGCGCGATGACGTCAGGCCTTGTTGGGCATGTCAGCCAAGAGGTTCTGGACTGGCTCGACAGCCTGCCGGATCGGCACCCATCGCGCGAGGTTCCCACGGTGTTGGACATGCTGGAGGCGTCGACGGCGGGCAGCGAGCATGGGGAAACCTTCCATGACCATCTCCCGCTGATCGTGAAGCACGGGCCGCTAAGGTGGCGCAACGACCGGAACGCTCGCTTTGACCCCTGACGAGATCAAGCGGCGGGACTGGGTTGCAACCTACCCGACGCGGGAGGCGGCTCTTGCGTTGATCGAGTGGCTGAAAGCGGACGACTGGGAAAGCGTCTCGGAACTGGACCGGAGACTGGCCGGCATCGACATCGTGTGGACGCGGAGTTTCAACGCGGCTGCCGAGCGATGTTTCGAGGTCTACGGCTACCCCGATCTTGAGGCGGCGGCGGTTGCCCGGCGTGTTGTCGAGGTTACGACGAGACCCATCGTCAGAGGTATTTCCGCTACCTCAGCAGCGCCCCACAGAGCCCCCACCGGAGGCAGCGACGATCATCCCCAGCCGCTCACCCCGGTCGCATCTAGCGTCCCTCCTGAGGGTTCTGTGACGATGACCTACGGGTTCACGCCACGACACTAACAACCGCCAACACAAGCCTACCCGCACCCCGGAGCAATGACGTTGCGGGGCGATCAACCACGACTATCAACACGAAGGAAGAACACCATGCACAACGAACAGACCTACGAATACCAGACTGACAACACGCCCGTGGCGCAGGCCATGATGAGGGCGCGGGAAGCACAGGCCGAAGCCGACAGGGCAAAGCAAGGCGCGCTGGCTGCCGAGGCTTCAGAGCGAGCAAAGCGGGAAGAGATTGACCGTGCGGTCGAACTCTCGATGTCCAAGTTCAACCAGCAAATCGCGGCGCAGCGTCTCGGAGTGAAGACTGAAGGGGCGATCCGGTCTCAGGACGTCGGGGTAATCCCTCCCATGGCAGAGGTCGAGAAGACGACCGTTCGTGTGCCCTCGCTTAGCGGCATGGAACTGTCGTTCGCTCAAGCCAAGGACATGGCTGAGACGGGGCAGATCACGCAGGCCGAGTTCAACAAAGCCGTGGTCGATGGGCTGGCTGCCCGTGGCTATGGTGCGCCGAAGTCTTTCAGGTAACCCCGGCTGGCTCTGAGAAGCCTCTGGCCCCAATCGAGGGGTCGGAGGTCCAGACCGGGGATGAGGCTGATAAGGCTGAAGTGCCAGACCTCGACGCTATGGACCCAACCGAGATCGAAGCGATTGCAGACAAGGCCATCACCTCGTTCAACGAAACTGTGGACCGAGACACGGCTGACGTCATCGTGTCTAAGTTCACCCTTGACGGGACGCTCGACGCCAACGTCATCGGGGTCGACCAGCAGACCCTCGACGCGACCGTGAAGGCATTCGAGAACCGCATGACCAGCGAATGTCTGGCACCTGTCGGGCTCACCCTCAACGACTACCTCGACTGTTGTGACGAGGCGGACCTGCCGGCGATCCGGTCGCTCGTCGTCAAGGGCGATTGGAAGGCCATTGCGGAGCATGCCCAACGGATCAGAACTGCACTCAACAACCAATTAGACGAGTGAAACATTCCCGCCCCCGATGCATCGCCCCAAGAGGTGTGTCGGGGCGGGCCTTGTGATCAGAAATCGTTCCACTGGCGGGATGCCTCCGCTAAGGGAGAAGTTCCGCTAACGCATTGAATTTATTTGAGTTGACGGGCCAAGGTGTACGTCCGATACCGACGCGGCGACAACAGGAGTGAGCGCCCCCAATGCAGACCGCCGAGCGAGTTGAGTACAGCAACCTTGAGGCCGACGTGATCGCGTGGATGAAAGGTCACGTTGCACAGGTCAAGGAAGACTTTGGTGAGGGCGAGGCATACGCCGAGGCGGTGAGGTTGCTGGACGATGACCCGTGGCAGGCGCTGCAATGGTACGTTGAAGACGTGAGGCGAGGCCTGAAGACGGCTGGAGTGTGACGCCCTTGGCAGATCACGTCCCCAGCGGCGCCCCCATGCGATTTCGCTCAGCGAAGCTCAAACCTGTAACACTTTGATTTTGCTTGGTGATCCCGGCAGGGATCGAACCTGCGACCTACAGATTAGGAATCTGCCGCTCTATCCTACTGAGCTACGGGACCACGCGGCCAGACACATAGCCGCTTCGGATCGTTTCGCCAAGAGGCCGGCCGAAGGCAATCCGGCCGGCTTTGCGCTGCCGCCGTCAGGCGGCCAGCGCGGTTTCCGCCAGTTTCACCCAGTAACTCATGCCGTGCGGGATGACCTCGTCGTTGAAATCGTAGGCAGGGTTGTGGAGACCGGCGGTGTCGCCATTGCCGATGAAGATGAAGGCGCCGGGGCGGGCTTCGAGCATGTAGGAAAAATCCTCGCCACCCATCACCGGCTGGATGCCGCGGTGGACATGGGCGTCGCCGGCGACACTCATCGCGACATCACCGGCAAACACCGTCTCTTCCGCGTGGTTGAAGGTCACGGGGTAATTTGCCTGGTAGTCGACCTCGATCTTTGCCCCGAATGCGGTCGCCAGCCCGTCGCATATGCTGCGGATGCGCTCTTCGGACTTCTTGGCGATCTCCTTGCGCAGGGTGCGCACGGTGCCGGCGATTTCAGCGGTTTCGGGGATGATGTTGTAGGCGTCACCGGCGTGGAACTTGGTCACCGACACCACCACGGCCTCGACCGGATCGGTGCTGCGCGAGGCGATCGTCTGCAAGGCGCCGACCAGTTGGCTGGTGATGACGATCGGGTCGATCGTGCCGTGCGGCATCGCCGCGTGGCCGCCCTTGCCGCGCACGGTGATGGTGAACTCGGCGGTCGCCGCCATGATCGGGCCCGGGCGAATGGCGAACTGCCCGACAGGCAGGCCCGGCATGTTGTGCATGCCGAACACCCTGGAGATGTCGAAACGCTCCATCATGCCGTCCTTGACCATCTCGTTGCCGCCGCCGCCGCCCTCTTCGGCCGGCTGGAAGATCACCGCCACGGAACCGGTGAAGTTGCGCGTCTCGGCGAGGTATTTGGCCGCGCCCAGCAGCATTGCCGTGTGGCCGTCATGGCCGCAGGCGTGCATCTTGCCGGGGATGGTCGAGGCGTAGGACTTGCCTGTGATCTCGTTGAGCGGCAGCGCGTCCATGTCGGCGCGCAGGCCGATGGTGGGGCCTTCGCCCTGCCGGCCGCGGATGATGCCGACGACGCCGGTCTTGCCGAGGCCGGTGACCACATCGTCACAGCCGAAGGCTTTCAGCTTCTCGGTGACGAAGGCAGCGGTCTTGAAGACGTCGAAGTTCAGTTCTGGCGTCTGGTGCAGATGCTGGCGCCAGCCGGCAACTTCGTCCTGCATTTCGGCGGCACGGTTCAGGATTGGCATGATGGTTCCATCTCGCTGTTGGGACAGGCGGGTGTCGTCCGCTGCCTTGCAATTGTGATCGCCAGGCACTTTGCCATCTTGGCGTCACATAGGGTAAATAGCACCGCAACGATGCGGTCCGGTTTTTGAGGGTCGGACCAATCATGCTGGCGATCGCGTAACGAAATCTTACGGAGCCAGGGGCGACTACGGCAAGAGGCGATTTCGGATTTGATCATGCGGTACAGGCATTTCCTCAAACTATTCTCGGTTGGCACAATCGCGCTGTCGGTCGTGGCCGGGCCGGCGCTGGCCAATCCGGTGGTCGTATTCGATCTCGGCAGCGGCAAGATCCTGCAGCATCAGGACGCGTTCAAGCGCTGGTATCCGGCATCGCTGAGCAAGCTGATGACCGCTTATGTCACCTTTCGGGCGATCGCCGCCGGCGAGGTTCAGCTTGATTCGCCGATCAAGGTGACCAAACACTCCGCCGCCGAGCCGCCAAGCAAGATGGGCTTCAAGCCGGGCTCGGTGATGCGGCTCGACAACGCGCTGAAGATGATGCTGGTCAAATCGGCCAACGACATCGCCATGGCGGTGGGCGAAAATGTCGGAGGTTCGCAGGCGGCCTTTGCCGACCGGATGAACGCCGAAGCGACCCGGCTCGGCATGAACGGCACGCATTTCGTCAATCCGAACGGGCTCTATTCGCCGGATCAGTACACGACGGCGCGCGACCTCGCCGTGCTGGTGATGGCGATCCGCCGCGAATTTCCGCAATATGCGCCGTGGTTCTCGATCGAAGGCCTTGCCGTCGGCAAGAAGGCTATCCCCAACTACAATCTCTTGATTGGCCGTTATCCCGGCGCCGATGGCATGAAGACCGGCTTTGTCTGCCCTTCCGGCTTCAACATGATCGGTTCGGCGACCCGCAACGGGCGCACGCTGGTCGCGGTGGTGCTTGGCGAGAAATCGGCGGTCACACGTGCCGAGACCGCGGCAAAACTGCTCGATCAGGGTTTTGACGCGCCTGCCGCCGGCTCGGCCACCGTCACCACGCTGGCGCCCTATGGCGACACGGTCTCGCCCAACGACATGAAGGACGAGGTCTGCAAGAAGAAGACGCCGCAGGAGCAGTCGGAGGCGCCGCCGGTCGTCGCCAAGGACGTGCCGAAATCGCCCTATCAGGAAAAGCTCGACCATGTGCCAACGCTGGTTGCCGTCGGCCTTGGCGGCGCCACCGGTCCGGCGCCGAAGGCCATCCTCGACCGGGGCGGTCAGGAATATGCCGATGTGCCGATCCCGAGCTGGCGGCCCGACAGGCCGGCACCGGCCGGCGCAGGCCCGAAGATTGCCGGCTCCGCCGCGCAGGGCGACCAGCCGGCCAAGGTTGCGAACTAGCCAATGGGCAGCGGCTTCCCGATCCCCGTCTCGGTGCTGACCGGCTTCCTCGGCGCCGGCAAGACGACGCTGCTCAACCGGCTGCTCAAGGATCCGGCGCTGGCCGACACGGCGGTGATCATCAACGAGTTCGGCGAGGTGGCGATCGACCATTTGCTGGTCGAGCAGTCTTCCGACGGCATCATCCAGCTTTCGGACGGCTGCCTGTGCTGCACGGTGCGCGGCGAACTGGTCGATACGCTGGCCGACCTGGTCGACCGGCTGCAGACCGGCCGCATCGCCCGTCTGGCCCGCGTCATCGTCGAGACCACCGGCCTTGCCGACCCGGCGCCGGTGCTGCAGTCGATCATGGCCCATCCGGCGCTGATCCAGGCCTTCCGGCTCGACGGCGTCATCACGCTGGTCGATGCCGTCAACGGCAACGCCACGCTCGACGCCCATGTCGAGGCGGTCAAGCAGGCTGCCGTCGCCGATCGCATCGTGCTCAGCAAAGCCGATCTGGTCGTCGATCCCAATGAGTTGGAGATGCTTCGGGCGCGCCTGCGGCAGATCAATCCGGGCGCCGAACTGCTCGATGCCGGCGACACGGGGACAGGCGTGGCGGCGCTGTTTGATTGCGGCCTCTACAACCCGGCAACCAAATCCGCCGATGTGCGGCGCTGGCTGGGCGAGGAAGCCGCTCATGATCATCACCATCATGATCATGATCACCATGATGGGCATGATCACGAACATGGCCATGACCACGGTCATCGCCACGATTCGCGGGTGCGTTCCTATTCGCTGGTGCATGACGGCCCGGTGCCGTTTTCGGCGATCGAGATGTTCCTCGACCTGCTGCGCTCGACACATGGCGAGCGCCTGCTGCGCATGAAGGGCGTCATCGAGCTCAGGGAAGACCCGTCGCGGCCTTTGGTGATCCATGGCGTGCAGAAGATCCTGCATCCGCCGGTGCAATTGCCGTCCTGGCCAGATGGCCAGCGCGGCACGCGGCTGGTGCTGATCACGCTCGATATGCCCGAAGATTATATCCGCAGGCTGTTCGCCGCCTTCACCAACCGGCCGTCGATCGACACGCCCGATCGCGCCGCGCTGGAAAACAACCCGCTGGCGATTGCCGGGCGGTAGCTCCCACGATTACGGCGCGCCGCGCTCGACCAGGAATCGATGGCCGCCGGAGACCGCCGCCGTTTCAATCAACTGGTGGCCGCTCTCCGAACAGAATGCCGGAATGTCGATGACGGCCAGCGGGTCGGTGGTCTCCAGCCAGAGCCGGCTGCCCGGTTGCATCCCCGCCAGGCGCTTCTTGGCCTTGAGCACGGGCAAGGGGCAGTTCAGCCCCTTGAGGTCATAAATAGCGGCGCGATCATCCACGGGCGAAATCAACCGCCGAACATGCCGAGCAGCTTGTTCTTCAGCTTCGTCACGCGGCTCTCGTCGGCACTCGCCGCCTGCGTCTCAGCCATCGGTGCCGCTTCCGAAGGGGCCGCGATGGTCGCGGTGGCGACGGGGGCTTCCTTGGCGGCCTTTTCGGCCTCCTTTTCGGCCAGAGCCTGAGCCTTGGCGGCTTCCTTGGCTTGCT
>NZ_RZOL01000016.1:0-36440 GCF_004022985.1 Mesorhizobium sp. M7A.F.Ca.ET.027.02.1.1
AGGCGTGACAGCGTGTCGGCTATGGCAAACCCGATGCCGCCGGCGCCCGCCGTGACCAGCACGCGCTGGCCTTTCAGCCCGGTCAGAAATTCGTCCGCCGATTCCGGCGCCCTTGTGCTCATGGTCCTGTCCTTTTCATTGCAGCCGCCGTTCGCGCAACGCCATGACGGCGCCCAGAACGACCAGTCCGTAAAGAATTGCCCTCGTGGCATAGGGAAGCGTGGTGCCGGCGAGCAGCATCTGCAGTGCGGTCAGCAACAACACGCCGCCGAGCATGCCGAGATAGTGGCCGCGTCCGCCGGTGATCAGCGCGCCGCCGACCACCACCACGGCGATCGACGGCAACAGATAGTCGTCGCCCATGCCAAGGCTTGCCTGACCCGAAAAGCCGGTCAGCATGATGCCGACAACAGCCGCGCAGACGGCCGAAAGCATATAGACCAGGATCAGCGTGCGCTCGACGCCGATGCCCGACAAGCGCGCCGCGCGCAGCCCATTGCCGATGCCGTAGACGCGTCGTCCGAATGGGGTGCGGCCAAGCAGCAGTACCGCCGTGACGACAAAGACGACCATCAGCAGGACGATTGGGGTCAGCAGGCCGGCAAGCTTGGCCGTCATGACCCAGCGCAGCATCGGCGAGGAAAACCCGGCCGGCGTTCCCTGCGAATAGAGCAGCGCACAGCCTTGCAGAATACCGTTGGTGGCGAGCGTCATGACGATCGGCGAGATGCCGAGATAGACGATGCCGAAACCATTGGCGAAGCCAATGGCGCAGGCCATCACCAGGACGACCGGCAAGGCGTAGACAAGGGCGGCGTCGGAGCCGTTGACCATGCCTGCCAGGATGATGCCGGAGATGCCGATCGTCCACGGCACGGAGAGGTCGAGGCCTCCGGTCAGAATGACGGTTCCCTGCCCGAGCGCCAGGACGGCTAGGAAGGACGACAGCACCAGCAGCGAATTCCAGTACCCCGGATTGAGGATGGCGCGGCCGAGCCAGACCTGCGTGACGACCACGATGAGCAGCAGGCAGACATAGGCGGGCAGCGCATAGCGCAGCGTTTCCGCATTGCGCAGATGGAAGGCAGGGCGCGGCGATGCCGGACTGCGCTGGGCATGGGCTGGCTCGGCGATCTTGAGACGCCGGTCCACGCGCTCGAGTTGCGAGGGCAATATGCCGGCGCGCCAGGCGGCAAGCCGGGCGCGCGCGGCGCGCAATTGCACGGCAAGCACCGATGCATGCGAGATCGAGCCGGCAAGTGCCGCCAGCACCAGAATCGTGCCTTCGGCAATGGTCGAATAATAGGCCGATACGTTGAGCACCAGCAGGATGTTCACCACGATCATCAGGATGTAGGCGCCGAAGACAGAGCCCACCGGGCCGCCCTGCCCGCCACCGAGGCGCGTGCCGCCGACGACGACCGCCGCGAACATTGACAAGAGCAGCGGATTGCCGACCAGCGGATCGCCGCTGCCGGTCTGGGCGCTGATGAACACGCCGGCAAGGCCATAGCAACCGCCGGCGATGACATAGACGGCAAAGCGCACCAGCACGACATTGATGCCGACGGAAGCGGCCGAGTCCGGATCGCTGCCGACCGCATAAAGTGCTGTGCCGAAGCGGGTTCCCTTCAGCCAGAACCAGGCGAGCAGGACGACGCCGATCACCACCAGCGGCATCGGCAGCCAGCCGGTGATAGCGTCGCCGAGATAAAACGTGCCAAGATCGGGCGACACGAAGCCGCCGGGCTTGTCCATCACCAGCAGCGTCACGCCTTGCAGGATGAACATGGTCGACAGCGTCACCACGATGGGCTGCATGCGCAGCACGGCGATGAAGAAGCCGTTGAAGGCGCCCACCGCCATGCCGACGCCGATGCCGACGGCGGTCCACAGGATGATGCTGGCGCCTGGCGCCATCGGGTCCATGCTCGATGCCAGCACGGCATTGACTAGCGATATCACCGCCCCGGCGGACAGGTCGAAGCCGCCCGACAGGATGACGATGGTCTGACCGATCGCCGCGAGCGCCGAGGTGGCGCCGCCGCTCGACAGGAACGACAGGTCGAAATAGGTCAGCGGCCCGGCGCTGATCCAGTCGACGACGAAGAGCAGGATCGCCAGGACGGCCGCGGCGATCAGCGCGCCGCGATTGCGCACCAGCGCACGGCGCAGTCCGAAGCGGCCGGGAACAGGGGATGAGGATGCTGCGCTGCTCATGCGGCGGCTTCCCCGGCTTGCCCGAGCGCCGGGCGCATGATGGCCGGTTCGGTGATGGCGTCGCCTTCGAGTTCGGCCGCGATGCGCCCGTCATAGAGGACCAGGACCCTGTCGCATTGGTGAACGAGTTCGGGGATCTCCGTCGAGTGCAGCAGGATCGAACCGCCCGAACCCACATAGTTTCGCATCATCACATAAAGCTCGTGCTTGGTGCCGACGTCGATGCCTCGGGTGGGATCGAACAACAGAAGGATGCGGCTCTGCGCCACCAGCCATTTTGCAATGGCGATTTTTTGCTGGTTGCCGCCGGAAAACGCACCGGCCCGCGTCCAAAGCGCGCGGCGGTCGACCTCGACAGTGTCGAATGCCGCCTCGACGGAGCGGGTCTCGGCTTGCGCGTCGACAAGGCCTAGCCGAGTGAAGCGCGATATCACCGGCAGAGTGGCATTCTGGCTGCCCGACAGTTTCAGGAACAGGCCTTCGGATTTACGGTCTTCCGGCACCAGGCCGATGGCCATGTTGGGGCGCAAAGCATCGGCCGGCGAACCTAGCCAGACCTTGCGGCCGTCGACGAGTATGTGGCCGCGCTCGATCTCGGCCATGCCAAAACAGGCCAGGAACAGGTCCTGCTGGCCCATGCCTTGCAACCCGGCGACGCCGAGGATCTCGCCTTTGCGCAGATCGAAGTCGGCGCCGTCGAGCTTGCGCCCGACCTTGAGGTCGCGCACGCCCAGAACCGGCGGCCCGAAAGCCTGGGCGCTGTCCGGCTTAGGCGGGAAGGTCTGTTCGATGCTGCGGCCGATGATCTTTTCGATGACGTCGGCATCCGAGACATCGGCGACCGGCGCGGTGACGATGTGGCGGCCGTTTCTCAGGATCGTCAGCGTGTCGCAAAAGGCGCGGACTTCGCGCATGCGATGGGTGATGAAGACGATGGTGGTGCCCGCCGTCTTCAGCCTGGCGATGATCGCGCCCAGCCAGTCGACGTCGCGGCCGGCGAGCGTCGAGGTCGGTTCGTCAAGCAAAAGGATGCGCGGCTTACGGTAGACGGCACGGGCGATTTCGATCTTCTGGCGCACCGAAAGCTCAAGTTCACCCACCTCGGCATCGAGATCGACGGAAAAACCGAGATCTTCGATATGGCGACGGACGGCCTTGCGGGCAGCACCGCGGCGGATCAGGCCGGAGACGCCCACGGGGGCGTAAGGCAGCATCATGTTGTCGAGGACGGAGAGGTCGCGCACCAGGGTCATCTCCTGGAATGCAGTCTGCATGCCGAGTGCATGTGCTGCGCGCGGTGCGCCGTAAGCGATCTCCTTGCCGAAGACACGGACATGGCCTTGGCTCGGCCGGACCAGCCCGGACAGCAGCTTCACAAGTGTCGACTTGCCGGCTCCGTTTTCACCGAGCAGGGCATGGACGCTGCCGGGCGCGATCGCAAACGACACGCCGTCCAGCGCGACGGTCGGGCCGAACGCCTTGCTGATGCCGTCGATCTCGATGGCGGGGAGCTCGGAATGTTCTGTCATTGTCCTCGATCGCCGGCTTGGCATGGATTGACGATGCACGGACAACTGTCCGTGCATCGTCACACGCGCCTTGGGAGGCTTAGTTCTCCGGTTGTCCGACGAGGGCAGCATTAAGGCCGACCTCGGGTGTCTGGTCCGAGAAGATCGAGGCAAACCAGCCCGGATTGGAGACCAGCGACGGCTTGAAGGCGTTGCAGCCGGCCTTCATCTCCGCCCATGTGCCTTCGTCGCACAGCTTGATCGTCTCATTGGTGACGACCGGCAGCGGCAGGATGGTGGTTTTCGGCACGTCCTTGCCTTCGATCGCCTCGACGGCAAGCTTCAGCGCCAGCGCACCCGAATAAGGCGGCGAGGCATAGGAAATGCGTTGTGCGCCGGCCGGCGCGTAGGGCGGGGCCGCACCTTCGACTGCGGTGCCCTCCGGCAGCATCTGGATGCGGCCGCCATTGGAGCCCTCACCGGCACAAGGCAGGAGTTCGCTGGTCTTCTTGCCGGCCTCGAGCTGCATCGAGTTGGCGGTGAAGCAGCCGACCTGCATCCACAGCCCGTTGATGTCGTCCCAATTGCGGGTGGCCAGGATTTTCGAAAGCTCGGTGCGGGCGACCGCCTGGCTCCACATGCCGACAGCCTCACCGACGATCTTGATATCAGGATATTTGGCGAAGACTTCCTTGGCGGCTTTTGTCCGCTGATCGTCAACGGATGTTCCCGGGACACCCGTGATGGCGATGATGTTGCCCTTGCCGTTGAGCTTCTTGACCAGCCATTCGGCGGTCACCCTGCCGGCTTCCAGCTGGTCGATGTGGACGTTGTAGGCGCAAGGCTCGGTGATCTCGGCGTCGTAGGCAAAGACCTTCACGCCCTTGTCGCAGGCATTCTTGACGACCTGGTTGAGCGCGGTCGGCGAGATCGGATATACGACGATGGCCTCGGCGCCGCTTTGCACCATTGCGTTGATCTGCTGAATCTGGCGTTGCGCGTTGGGGCCAGCGACCTGGACCTGCAGGTCGACCTTGTCGGCCAGGCTCTTGTGGGCGGCCATGGCCTTGACCATGTTGGCCGCCTCCGCCTGCCAATCATTGCCGATGTAGCTCATGCTGAGAAAGATCTTGTGCTTCTCGGCTGCCTGCGCGGCGGACAGGCCGAAGGCGCATGCAGCCATCCCAGCCAGCAGCGCGAGCCGCCGGACTTTCGATCCGATACCCATGTGAAACTCCTCCCAAACAGAACGACCGAATGCCTCCCAAGGGCACAAAACGTAACCCTTGCCATTCGATGCCAGCGACCGTAACATGGTTTGATCAAATATCAATGATGAAATCGTTTATATCAAAACGGGCTATGTCGGCCGCTTGACGTGGCACCACGAACCTTGCATTCCCAGACAAGCAATAGTGTCGCCCTTGGGCGGGAAGGTTGACCGGAGATGGCTGGATCGGCGTTCAGGAAGCCTGGTGTCGAGATCATTCCACTGTCCAAGGAAACTCTGCAGGACCGGGTCTACAATCAGGTCACCGAACTGATCCTCGACGGCAGCATCGTACCGGGCGAGATGGTCACGGTTCAGAGCCTCGCCGACGCCTTTGGCGTCAGCCCGATGCCGGTCAGGGAAGCGCTGCGGCGCCTGACGGCAGCCAACGCGCTCACTGTGGTATCCGGACGCTCCATTGGTATTCCGGCGCTCAGCCGCGAGCGGCTCACCGATTTGCGCAATGTACGTTTTGAGATAGAGGCCATCGCCGCCGGCTGGGCCTCACAGAACCGGAGTGATGCGGATCTTGCGATTTTCGCGCGCGATCTGGACTCGCTGGAACGCGCGAATGGCGCGGACGACGTAAAGGCCTATCTCAGAGCGAATTACACCTTCCACTTCGCAATCTACCGAGCAGCGGGATCCGAAACCCTGCTCAAGATCATCAAGGATCTATGGCTGCAGATCAGCCCCTATTTCAATATGCTGCATGGGTCCTACTCGACCGCGAACACATACCATCAACAGATGTTTGCGGCCCTGCGCGACCGGGACGAGCAGGCAGTTCAGGCGGCGGTTCGCGGCGATATCGATGCGGCTTTCGACATGCTGGTCGATCTTTTGAAGTAGCGCCCGGCCCGGCCTCCGACCCCTATCACATGCCTCCTATTTCTGGGGATGGCAGAGCAGCACTCATGCGCACTCAGCGGGCAAGCGCGCTGGAGCTTGCCGGCGGCAGCCGATGACGCGGCGAACGCACGCATGGTCATTATCGGATTGCCAAAATCTGGTAGCGTGATTATACCAGTTGATCAGTTGACGACGGGCGATGCCGTCGGCGAAGAACAGGAGTGGTGACCAGATGACAACGATTGCGCTGTTCGGGGCTGGCGGGAAAATGGGCTACCGCCTGTCGACCAATTTTCGCGGGTCGCCCTACACGATACGCCATGTCGAGGTCAGCGATGCCGGCCGCGAACGGCTGAAGACCGGACTGGGTTTCGATACGGTCAGTGCCGACGAGGCGCTCAAGGACGCCGATGTGGTGATCCTGGCCGTCCCCGACACGCATATCGGCAAGGTCGCGGCCAGCATCGAGAGCAAGCTGGCGCCAGGCACGATGGTGGTGGTGCTCGACGCGGCGGCACCTTTCGCCGGCCATCTGCCGAAGCGGCCTGACCTCACCTATTTCGTCACTCACCCCTGCCATCCGCCGATCTTCAATGACGAGACCGACATGGCAGCCAAGAAGGATTATTTCGGCGGCGTGAAGGCCAAGCAGCATATGGTCAGCGCCCTGATGCAGGGGCCGGAAGAAGACTACGCCAAGGGCGAGGCGATCGCGAAGATCATCTGGGCGCCGGTGATGCGTTCGCACCGCGTCAGCGTCGAACAGATGGCGCTGCTCGAGCCTGGCCTTTCGGAGACGGTGTGCGCCTCGTTGCTGGTGGTCATGAAAGAAGCCGTCGACGAGGTCGTGGCGCGCGGCGTCGACCAGCAGGCGGCACTCGACTTCCTGCTCGGCCATATGAACGTGCTCGGCGCCGTCATTTTCGGCGAGACCAAGGGCGTTTTCTCGGACGCCTGCAACAAGGCGATCGAGTTCGGCAAGCCGGTGCTGATGCGTGACGACTGGAAGCGCGTGTTCGAACCGGAAGAGATCGCCGCCAGCATTCAGCGGATCACCTGAGAGAAGACAGGTGCTTGACGCAGCACCTCGAAGGCCCGGCATGCCATTGCCGATCCTCGGTTTTGGTAGCTCATCAGGTACATGTCACCTGAATTTGTGGTTGACTCATCATACCAGTTGGCTTAGCTGTTCATGGCTCGGATCGACAAGGTTTCGCAGGGAGCACGATGCCTGGGCAAGTGGAGGATGGCTGGGGAGCAACGATCCGTCCTGGGTAAGCCGGCAACGGTTTTCGACCCAAGCGATCCGCGGCCCGGGCTGCCTGACGAATTCGGATGCAGACAAAGCCATTGGCCGATCAAGGCAATTTTTCAAACGGGAGGACTTCATGAAACTCACACGCAGAATGACGCTTGCGGCTTTCGCCGGCATGCTGGCGCTTGGCACGGCAGTGCCCGCCTATGCGGCGGATCTCATCGCCATTATCACGCCCTCACACGACAATCCGTTCTTCAAGGCGGAAGCCGTCGGCGCGGAAGCCAAGGCCAAGGAACTCGGCTATGAGGCGCTGGTGCTGGTCCATGACGACGACGCCAACAAGCAGTCCGAGCTGATCGACACCGCGATCGGCCGCGGTGCCAAGGCGATCATCCTCGACAATGCCGGCGCGGACGCCACCGTCGCCGCCGTGCAGAAGGCCAAGGATGCGGGCATTCCGTCCTTCCTGATCGACCGCGAGATCAACGCCACCGGCGTGGCCGTGGCGCAGATCGTCTCCAACAACTACCAGGGCGCCCAGCTCGGCGCGCAGGAATTCGTCAAGCTGATGGGCGAGAAGGGCAATTTCGTCGAACTGGTCGGCAAGGAATCCGACACCAATGCCGGCATTCGTTCCAAGGGTTATCACGACGTCATCGATGACTATCCGGACCTGAAGATGGTTGCCCAGCAGTCGGCCAACTGGAGCCAGACGGAAGCCTATTCCAAGATGGAATCGATCCTGCAGGCCAACCCCGACATCAAGGGCGTGATCTCCGGCAACGATACGATGGCGATGGGCGCCTATGCGGCACTTGCCGCGGCGAACCGCAAGGACGTCATCGTCGTCGGCTTCGACGGATCGAACGACGTACGGGACTCCATCGCGTCGGGCGGTATCAAGGCAACCGTGCTGCAGCCGGCCTTCGCGCAGGCGCAGATGGCGGTCGAGCAGGCCAACGACTTCATCAAGAACAAGAAGTCGCCGGCCAAGGAAAAGCAGTTGATGGACTGCGTTCTGATCAATGGCGACAATGCCGCCAAGCTGGAGACCTTCGCGCTGACGAACTGAGCCAGCGTGATTTCAATAGCGAGGGGCGAACATCGGTTTTCGCCCCTCGCCGCCATTTTCCGTGGGCCGCCCACGATGCTGAACGACAGGCCGCCATGCTGAACACCAAGCCGAACTGGCCGACCCTTACCGTAATGGTCGGCATCAGCCTGACCGCCTGCAAGATCCTGCCTACGAAATCGGAAGCCGGAGACAACGCTCCCGCCTTCAATCCAGACAAGATGGTCGAAGAGACATGGGCGGCAAAGGTCGTGCCCTATCTCCAGCAGAAAGCCGGACCATTTGCGCAGGTTCACACCCTGGCGACAACCGATCCATCGGCTGCCGGCGCCAAATACGGCAATCCGAACAAGCAGGCGAATTCGCCTTGGACTTTCGCGGTTCGCCTGGAAGGCAAGATCGTCGCGGCCAACACGCAGTCGCGGGCCGCAACCGTCGACGTCGATGTCGACGGCGACGGCAAAGCCGATGCACGAGTGCAGATCGGACCGGCGGTGCGCGGTACCGCGCTGCGCGACAGCCTGGACTTCATCCAGTTCAACGACTTCACCAACCAGATCGACTTCGCCCAGTTCGGCAAGGCGTTCAACGCTTATGCCGACAAGACGGTGCTCTCCAAGCTGCCACGCGATGCGCTGCAAGGCCGCAGCGCCAAGGTGCTCGGCGCCTATACGCTGGGGAGCGGCCAGGACCTGCCGCTGGTGACGCCGGCGGAGGCAGAGATCGGGCCGAAGCCATGAGCGCGACAACTGAGCGCGAAATCATCCTGAAGCTCGAGGACGTCTCCAAGGTCTATTCCGGCACCGTTGCGGTCAAGCGCGCCAATTTCGAGGTGCGCAAGGGCGCGGTCAACGTGCTGGTCGGTGAAAACGGCGCCGGCAAGTCGACGCTGATGAAGATCATCGCCGGTGTCGAACGGCCGACCGCCGGCCGCATCCTGCTGGAAGGTAAAGAGGTTTCCTTCTCCTCGTCCGCGGACGCGGTGAACCGCGGCATCGGCATGGTGTTCCAGGAGCTGAACCTGTTCGGCAATATGAGCGTCGCCGAGAATATTTTCGCCACCCGGGAGATCACCAACCGCTTCGGCAAGATCGACCGCGAGCAACAGGAAAACCGCGCTGCGGAATTTCTGGAACGCCTGCAAGCCGGCATACGGCCAGACATGCTGGTTGAGGATCTGCGCATCGGTCAGCAGCAGCTGGTCGAGATCGCCAAGGCGGTCTCGCTCGACGCGCGCATCCTGATCATGGACGAGCCGACCTCGGCGCTGAGCGCTGCGGAAGTCGAGATCCTGTTCAAGGTGATCGCCGACCTCAAGGCACGCGGCGTGGCGATCGTTTATATCTCGCACCGGCTCGAAGAGCTGATCCGCATCGGCGACTACATCACCGTGCTGCGTGACGGCCGCATCACCGGCCAGGAAGAGATGAAGAACGTCGACACGCAATGGATCGTTCGCCAGATGATCGGCTCCGACGCCAAGGACTTCGCCAAGGCCGACGGCCATCTTCCGGGAGAAGAGATTTTTCGTGCCGAGGAGATCTGCCTGCCCCGCGCCACCGGCGGACTTGCCGTCGACCATGTCTCACTGTCGCTGCGTGCCGGCGAGATCCTCGGCATTTACGGCCTGATGGGCGCCGGGCGCAGCGAGCTGTTCGACTGCATCATGGGCCGTCACGGCCATTCGACGGGCGAGATCTTCATTGGCGGTATAAAGGTCAAGGAGCGCGATACGACGCGGCGCATCCGGCGTGGCCTGGCATTGATCCCCGAAGACCGTCAGCGCGAAGGGCTGGTCTCGATCCTCTCGGTCGCCAGCAATTTGACGCTGGCCAGCCTGTTGCGATTTGCCCGCCTGTTTCATATCCGTGGCGCCGACGAAAGGCAGGCGGTGACGCAGATGGTGCGGGAGCTGGCGATCAAGGTCGCCGACCCGGCGCAGGAGGTGTCGTCGCTGTCGGGTGGCAACCAGCAGAAAGTGGTGATCGGCAAGGCGCTGCTCACCGAACCCAAGGTGCTGCTGATGGACGAGCCCAGCCGAGGCATCGATGTCGGCGCCAAGGCCGACGTCTTCCGCACCATGCGCAAACTGTCCCGCGACGGTTTGGGGATTTTGTTCGCGACCTCGGATCTCGACGAGGTCATGGCGCTGTCCGACCGCATCGCGGTGATGAGCAACGGAAAACTGACCGGCATGTTCGACCGCGCCGAAGCGACGGAGGCGGCACTCGTGGCTGCATCCGCGCTTGGCCACGGACCGGCCCCACGCACGGAGAGCACCGCCCATGACTGACATCCCAGCCAAGGCGGCCGCTCCCTCCACTTCCAGCGGCTCGGTGCTGCTGACCGTGATGAAGCTTCGGACGTTCATCGCGCTGATCGCCGTGCTGATCTTCTTCTCGATCGCGGCGCCGAATTTCCTGTCGACCGCCAATCTGATCCTGATGTCGAAGCACGTGGCGCTGAACGCATTCCTGGCGATGGGCATGACCTTCGTCATCATCACTGGCGGCATCGACCTTTCGGTCGGCTCGATCGTCGGCCTGTGCGGTATGGTGGCCGGCTATCTCGTGCTCAACGGCATCGACCTGCAGATCGGCTACACCATCTATTTCAACGTCTTCGAGATCGCGCTGATCACACTGGCCGTCGGCATATTGATCGGCGCCGTCAACGGATTGCTGATCACCAGGCTGAACGTTGCACCGTTCATCGCCACGCTCGGCGTGCTCTATGTCGCGCGCGGGCTGGCGCTGCTGTCGTCGGACGGCCGCACCTTCCCCAACCTCGTCGGCAAGCCGGAACTGGGAACCACCGGCTTCGGTTTCCTCGGCGCCGGCCGGCTGCTCGGCCTGCCGGTGGCGATCTGGATCCTGATCGTCGTTGCGCTGGGAGCCGCCTATCTCGCCAAATACACGCCACTCGGCCGCCACATCTTCGCGGTCGGCGGCAATGAACGGGCGTCGCGGATTTCGGGCGTCCGTGTCAACATGGTGAAGATGTTCGTCTATATGTTCTCCGGTTTCTGCGCCGCGATCGTCGGCCTGATCATCTCGTCCGAGCTGATGGCTTCGCATCCGGCGACAGGCGAAAGTTTCGAGCTCAACGCCATTGCGGCGGCGGTGCTTGGCGGTACCTCGATGTCGGGCGGGCGCGGCACGATCGGCGGCACCATCGTCGGCGCCTTCGTCATCGGCATTCTTTCGGACGGGTTGGTGATGATGGGCGTGAGTTCGTTTTGGCAGATGGTGATCAAGGGTCTCGTCATCATCGTCGCCGTTGTCGTCGACCAGGCACAACGCCGGCTTCAACAGCGCGTCACCTTGATGCAGATGGCGAAGGGGGGTTGAGCATGGCGGAGTTGCGTGGAGCGCTGATCGGCTGCGGCTTCTTTGCCGTCAACCAGATGCACGCCTGGCGCGGCATTGCGGGCGCCTCGATCGTCGCCATCTGCGACCGTGATCCGGAACGGCTCAAGATCGTCGGCGACCAATTCGGCATTGCGAAGCGCTATACCGATGCGGCGGAACTTTTTGCCGGCGAAAGCCTCGACTTCGTCGATATCGCCACCACCGCGCCCAGCCATCGTCCGCTTGTCGAAATGGCGGCCGCTCATCGCGTTCCGGTGATCTGCCAAAAGCCATTCGCGCCGACGCTGGCCGACGCCAAGGCCATGGTCCGGGCATGCGCACAAGCAGGCGTGCCGCTGATGGTGCATGAGAATTTTCGCTGGCAGTCGCCGATCCAGGCGGTGCGCGCCGTGCTCGACAGCGGCGAGATCGGCACGTCTTTCTTCGGGCGCATCTCCTTCCGCTCCGCCTATGACGTGTTTTCCGGCCAACCCTATCTGGCGACGGGAAAGCGTTTCATCATCGAGGACCTCGGCATCCATGTCCTCGACATCGCCCGTTTCCTGCTCGGCGACGTCTCGACCATCACGACGCGAACCGCCCGCATCAATCCTAGTATCGCGGGCGAGGATGTGGCGACCATGCTGATGGACCACAAGAGCGGCGCGACCTCCGTGGTCGACTGCAGCTACGCGACGAAGCTTGCGACCGAGCCGTTTCCCGAGACGCTGATCGAGATCGACGGCAGCGACGGAACGATCCGGCTGGCGCAGGAATACCGGCTCACCGTCACCGGCAGGAACGGCACGGTCGTCACCGACGTCTCGCCGCCGCTGCTGCCATGGGCGTCGCGTCCCTGGCACAACATCCAGGAAAGCGTTGTCGCCATCCAGCAGCACTGGGTAGACTGCCTGGCAAAGGGGATCGAACCGGCGACCTCGGGAGCGGACAATCTCGAGACGTTCGCGCTGGTCGAGGCGGCTTACGCCGGTGCCGCGAGCCGGCAAACGGTGCAACTCGACGCCTTGCTGAAATGACCGACGATGCCTTCCTGCTCTACGGCACACGTACGGTCGAAGCCGAGCCGGTCAGGCTGCGCGCGGGCGCGCTTAGCGCCGACTTCGTCAACGGCAATCTACGCACCATCAGCCATGGCGGCACCGAAGTGCTGCGCGCCGTCGCCTATATCGTGCGTGACCGCGACTGGGGCACCTATGAGCCAAATTTGACGGACCTGATCATCGACCAGGCTGCCGACGCTTTTTCGGTCAGCTATTCGGCAAGCTGCCTGGCCCCCGATGGAACCCGGCTCGGCTTCCGCGCCACCATCAAAGGCTCCGCCGATGGCCGTCTGGTCTTCGAGGTCAGCGCCCTTCCCGAGAGCGATTTCGAAACCAACCGCTGCGGCTTCTGCATCCTTCACCCGATCGCCGACCTCGCCGGCAGCCCGGTCAAGGTCGAGCATACGGACGGCAGCGTGGAGGCGACAAAGCTTCCCGAACTGATAGACCCCTGGCAGCCTTTCAAGGATATCCGCGCCATCACCCATCAGGTTCGGCCTGGCGTCACCGCCGAATGCCGGATGGAAGGCGATACTTTCGAAATGGAGGACCAGCGCAACTGGTCGGACGCCTCCTACAAGACCTATGTGCGACCGCTGGCGCTGCCCTGGCCCTATGTGCTGCCTGCCGGCCAAACCCTGCGCCAGACGATCAGCCTGCGCATCGCAGGTGAAGGCAAAGCACCGGCTGCCGTCGTGACCAGCGAACCGGTCCGCGTTGGACTCGGCGAGGTCGGGCCAAGGCTGCCCGATGTCGGCGTGGTCATCTATCCCGAGGATGTCGAGACGGCGCTGGCGAACCTCTCCACGCTGGCGGCACTCGGCCCACAACAGCTGCTGTTTCACTACGATCCGACGCGTGGCCACGGGCTCGACGCCTTGCGCGCTTTCGCCCGACTGGCAACTGCCTACGCAGCCGAAACGACCCTCGAATGCGTCGTTGCCTGCGCTGGCGATCTCGACGCCGAGATGTCAGGTGTCGCCGACCTGGTGCGCCAGGCCGGGCTGAAACTCTCGGCCATTGCCGTGTCGCCGTCGGTCGACCGGCAGTCGACTCCGCCGGGCAGCACGTGGCCGGACTGTCCGCCGCTCGAGGACGTTTACGCGGCCGCGCGGTGCGCCTTTCCGGATATCTGCCTCGGCGGCGGCATGTTCAGCTACTTCACCGAACTCAACCGCAAGCGCGTGCCGGCGGACCAGCTCGATTTCATCACCCATTGTACTTGCCCGATCGTGCATGCCGCCGACGATCTCAGCATCATGCAATCGCTGGAGGCGCTGCCTTTCATCACCCGATCGGCGCGGGCGATCTTCGGGGCAAAGCCCTATCGGATCGGCCCGTCGACGATTGCCATGCGCCAGAACCCCTATGGCAGCGCGACCAAGCCCAATCCCGGGGGACAGCGCGTTGCCATGGCCGACAGCGATCCTCGCCACACCGGTCAGTTCGCTGCTGCATGGACGATCGGCTATGCCGCGCGTGTCGCACCGGTCGGACTGGAGATGTTGACACTTTCCAGCTTCACTGGACCTTTCGGCGTGCTCGCTTCATCAGGGGAACCTGTCGCGGAAGGATCACACCGGCCAATCTTCCAGCCCATCAAGGGGCTTTGCGAGCTGGCCGGCCTTGCGCATGTGTCGGCAAGGACGAGCGATGAAACCAAGGTGCTGGCGCTGGCCGGGCGCTCCGCCTCGGGCAAGACAATCGCGTGGCTGGCGAACCTGACGGCGGAAGACGTGCAGGTCGACATTTCAGCTTTTGGCCGAGGCCAGGTCGCAATGACGCCTTACGCGATCGTTCGGATCGGCTGAACCGCCGAGATCATTTTTCAGAATTCATCACATAGAGCGCGCGCGAGCGTTCGAGATGCTTGATCATCGCCTTCTCGGCGCCATCGGCATCCTTCTTCTCGATGCGGCCGATGATCTCTTCGTGCTCGGTCAGCGTGAACTTTTCCTTGCCGGTCCAGATCAGCATTTCAGTGTGGTATTCCTTCAGCCAGCCCAGCATCGCCTCGCTGACGGCAACATAGATCGGGTTACCGGAGATCGCGGCGATCTGCGTATGGAATTTCATGTCGGCGGAGATGAAGGCTTCAGAATCACCGCGAAAGCCGCGCTGTTCGGCAACAGTGGCCCGCAGCCGCTGCACATCCTCAGCGGTGGCCTTCTCGGCGGCTTCCCGAACCATGCCGCGCTCGAAGAAGATGCGCGCGGTCTTCAGGTGCTCAAGCGTGTCCTTCGACGACGACAGGATGATCTTGGCGGCGCCGTCGACCTGCTTGATGATCGACTTGGCGGTGAGTTGCAGCACCTTGGCGCGTTCGCCATGCGAGATCGCCACCAAGCCCATATTGCTCAGCGCCTGCATCGCCTCGCGAATCGCCGGCCTGCCGACCTCGAAGCGCTCCATCAGTTCACGCTCCGACGGCATGTCGTCGCCCGGCATCAGCTCGCCGCTGGTGATCAGGCGTTTCAGCCGCAAGAAGACCTCATCGGAAAGCTTGCGCCGGACAATCGGTTCCGAACGGTTCATCGTCGCGAATCACTCCCTTGACCCGGCCTTATCTAACACTGCCGCCACAATTCCCGGAATTGCCGTCTGTCGATCCCGCTGCCGGATATGACTTGCAATACTTATGTACTCATTATACCAGATTTGAAACACCGGTGAACCTTTTTCGAACGCCTCGGCTTGAGACAGCGGACCATGATCACGCTCACCTACCGCATCGAAACGCCTGGAAGCATCGAAGTCCTGGCGGCCAAGATCGCCAGCGATCAGTCGACCGGCACCTTCGTCGCGCTGCCCGGCGAGACCGAGGAACTGAAAGCCCGGGTGGCGGCGCGCGTGCTGGCGATACGGCCTCTGGCCGATGCCGAGCGGCCGTCGCTTCCCGACAGCGGCAACGGGCCGTTCATGCGCGCCGATGTCGATATCGCCTTTCCATTCGATGCCATCGGCACCGACCTTTCGGCACTGATGACCATTGCCATCGGCGGCACCTATTCGATCAAGGGCCTCACCGGGATTCGCATCGTCGACATGAAATTGCCGGAGGAGTATCGCGGCGCGCATCCCGGCCCCCAGTTCGGTGTCGCCGGCAGCCGTCGGCTGACCAATGTGACGGATCGTCCGATCATCGGCACCATCGTCAAGCCGGCGCTGGGCTTGCGGCCACATGAGACGGCGGCAATGGTGGCGGAACTGATCGCCGCCGGTGTCGACTTCATCAAGGACGACGAGAAGCTGATGAGCCCGGCCTATTCGCCGCTTGCCGAGCGGGTGAAGGCGATCATGCCGCTGATCCTCGACCACGAGCAGAAGACCGGCAAGAAGGTGATGTATGCCTTCGGCATCTCGCATGCCGACCCGGACGAGATGATGCGCAACCACGATCTGGTGGTGGAGGCTGGCGGCAATTGCGCTGTTATCAACATCAATTCGATCGGCTTCGGTGGCATGGCGTTCCTGAGGAAGCGCTCCAGTCTGGTGCTGCATGCTCACCGCAACGGCTGGGACATCCTCACCCGTCACCCGGGCCTTGGCATGGACTTCAAGGTCTGGCAGCAGTTCTGGCGGCTGCTCGGCGTCGATCAGTTCCAGATCAACGGCATCGCCTCGAAATACTGGGAACCGGATGACTCTTTCGTCGAATCCTTCAAGGCGGTGACGTCGCCGATCTTTTCGCCTGAGGACTGCGCCTTGCCGGTCGCCGGCTCCGGCCAGTGGGGCGGTCAGGCGCCCGAGACATATGCGCGGACCGGCCGGACCGTCGATCTTCTCTATCTCTGCGGCGGCGGCATCGTCAGCCATCCGGACGGGCCGGGCGCCGGCGTGCGTGCCGTGCAGCAAGCCTGGCAAGCGGCGGTCGACGGCATTCCGCTGGCGGACTTTGCCCTGAACCATCCCGAACTGGCGCGGTCGATCGAAAAATTCGGCGACGACAAGGCAGGCTGAAGCCATGCAGGACCTGCTTCTCAGCTATTATGGCGACGACCTGACCGGCTCGACCGATGTCATGGAGGCGCTCGAACTCGGCGGCGTGCCGACAGTGCTGTTCATGCGCCAGCCGGACGCGGCCCTGCTGTCCCGGTTTGGCCATTGCCGGGCGATCGGACTGGCCGGCACCAGCCGCAGCGAGACGCCGCAATGGATGGACACGCATTTGCGCGATGCCTTTGCCTGGCTGAAGACGCTGAACGCCGAGATTTGCCACTACAAGGTCTGCTCGACCTTCGATTCCAGCCCGACGATCGGCAGCATCGGCCGGGCCATCGAGATCGGCCGCTCGGTGTTCGCGCAAGCCAGCGTGCCGCTGCTGGTCGGCGCGCCGCAGCTCAAGCGCTACACCACCTTCGGGCACCTGTTCGCCGCCTATCGCGACCAATATTTCCGCATCGACCGCCACCCGGTGATGAGCCGCCACCCGACGACGCCGATGGATGAGTCGGATTTGCTGATCCATCTGTCGCGGCAGACGGCGCTGAGCTCGGGGCTGGTCGACCTTGCGACGCTGCAGTCCGCGTCGCGGTCGGCGGCGTTCGATCGGCTGACCGGAAACGGCACCCCCATCGTGCTTGTCGATGTCGACAATCTGGAAACGCAGGCTCTGGCCGGCAAGGAGCTGTGGCGCGTTCGCAAGCCCGGCGGTTCTTTTGTCGTCGGCTCGTCAGGGGTCGAGTATGCGTTGCTGGCCGAATGGGCGTCGAATGGCATCGTCAGCGCCGGACATGGCTTCACGCCACCGGGCGCAGCCGAGCGGATAGCCGTCGTGTCGGGAAGTTGCTCGCCGACCACCGAACGGCAGATCCAGCATGCCCTGACCGACGGTTTCGACGGCATCGAGGTCGATCCAGTCGAACTGGTTTCGGAGGCTTCGCAGCAGGCGATCGCGCGCGCAACGGCAAGCGGCCGTGCCAGTCTGCAAGCCGGGCGCAGCGTCATCCTCTACACCGCGCTTGGCCCCGATGCCGACAGGGGCGCCGAAATCGACCGGCAGGAAGGCGCCCGCCACAGGCTTGGCCGCGGACTCGGAGAAATCCTTCGCGGCCTGACGATCGAACAGAGCCTGCGGCGCGTGGTCATTGCCGGCGGCGACACGTCGAGCCATGCACTCGGCGAAATGGGTGTCGATGCCCTGACAATCCGCATGCCGCTGCCCGCTTCGCCGGGCTCGCCGCTCTGCGTTGCTCACGCGCGCGTCAAGGCGATCGACGGACTGGAGGTCGCGCTCAAGGGCGGCCAGGTCGGAACTGATCGCTATTTCTCAGCCATCCGCGACGGCCTCGGCGGTTGAAACAACTAACGCCTACGTCCAGGTGATAGCCTGCGGGAACACCTCTGCGCACGAAATGCTCCTTGCCGGGTGGAAATCCCGGTAACACCCGATATTATCTGCGAAAATGCCGAAATCGGGAGGATGCCGGGTGCAGACCAAGAAGATCATCAATGCCGGCAACCGCGCCGTCGACGAGATGCTGGAAGGCATCCTGGCAGCGCATCCCCGCCATCTCAAAAGCGTGGACGGCAGTCCTCGCTCCATCATCGCCTGCGACGGACCGCGCCAGGGCAAGGTGGGCCTCGTCATTGGCGGCGGCTCGGGCCACGAGCCGAGCTTTCTTGGCTTCGTCGGCAAGGGATTGGCCGATGCGGCGGCCATCGGCAATGTCTTCGCCTCGCCACCGCCGGACCCGATCCTCGAATGCGCAAAGGCAGTCAGCGGCGGCGCCGGCGTGCTGTTCATGTACGGCAACTATGCCGGCGACGTGATGAATTTCGACATGGCGGCCGAGATGGCCGCCATGGACGACATCGAGGTGCGCACGGTGCTGAGCACCGACGACGTCGCCTCGGCACCGCGCGACCAGCGGCACAAGAGGCGCGGCGTCGCCGGCAATTTCTTCATCTTCAAGGCGGCCGGTGCCGCCTGCGACCGGATGCTGTCCTTCGACGAATGCGAGCGCATCGCCGGCAAGGCCAACGACCACACCTTCACCATGGGCGTGGCGCTGTCGCCCTGTTCGCTGCCGCAGACCCGCCGGCCGAATTTCGAGATCGGGCCGGACGAGATGGAGATCGGGATGGGCATCCATGGCGAGCCGGGCATCGCGCGCGAAAAGTTGAAAACAGCCGACGAGATCACCGACGAGATGCTGGACAGGATCCTCGACGAGATGGCGCCTACGCGCGGCGACAAGGTCGCGGTGCTCGTCAATTCGCTGGGCTCAACGCCGCTGATGGAACTCTACATCATGAACCGGCGCGTGAAGCAGAGGCTCGACGAGATCGGTGTGTCCATACACGCAAGCTGGGTCGGCAATTACTGCACCTCGCTCGAAATGGCTGGTGCATCGATCACGCTGCACCAACTCGACGGCGAGTTGCAGACGATGCTGGATCACCCCTGCGACTGCGCCATGTTTCGCGCCGGCTAAACCCACTTCTGTGGCAAGGACTAAGACATGACGACGATCGACACCGCCCACCTTGTCGCGATGTTCGCGGCGATCGCAACCGCCATGTCCGCCGACCGGGACCGACTGTGCGCGCTTGACGGGGTTATCGGCGACGCCGACCACGGCATCGCGATGGAGCTTGGATTTTCCGCTGCACGCGATGCCGTCGCCGCACTGGATGCAGAGGCAACCGACCCGACCACCTTGCTGAACACCGCTGCCAAATCGTTCCTGAATGCCGTCGGCGCCTCCTCCGGGCCGCTCTATGCGACCGCGTTCATGCGGGGCGCGGCAGCCGTCAAGGGCAAGACGACGCTCGACGATTCGGACGTGGTCGCCCTGTTTCAGTCCATGGCCAAGGGCATTCAGGATCGCGGCAAGGCCGAGCCTGGCGAAAAGACGATGATCGATGCATGGGCGCCGGCTGCGCAGGCAGCGGGCGAAGCGCTGACCTCCGGCAAGGATCTGGCGGGCAGTCTCGAAGCTGCTGCACAAGCGGCAAACGCAGGCGCGGAGGCGACTAAGTCGATGGTCGCCACGAAAGGCCGGGCATCGCGCCTCGGCGAACGCTCGCTTGGCCACATGGACCCGGGCGCCGCCTCCGCCGTAACCATGATCGAGGCGATGCGGGTCGCCTTGACCAGTTAACTCAGTAACGGGTTCCCCGCGTTTTTCAGCGCTTGGCGTCGAGCTTGTCGATGGCCTGCACGTTTGTGGCGGAGGGGCCATTCGGATCGAACTCCGAGGCTAACCATGCGTCGGCGATCGATTTCGCCAGTTCGGGACCGATGACGCGGGCGCCCATGGTGATGATCTGGGCGTTGTTGGACTTGGCGGCGCGCTCAGCGGAATAGGTGTCGTGGGTCAATGCGGCGCGAATGCCCGGCACCTTGTTGGCGGAGATGCTGACGCCAATGCCGGTGCCGCAAAACAGGATGGCCCGGTCGTAATTGCCGTCCAGGATTTCGTGGCCTACCGAGGCGGCGATGTCGGCGTAGAATCCGGCCTGGCTGAGGTCGACGACCTGCAGTTCGGGTTTGGTGGCGAGATGCTTGGCGATGACGTCGAGCAGCGGCTTTCCGGCACTGTCGGCTCCGAGTGCGATCTTCATGATGATGAACTCCTTTGCTAGGTCTTTTGGCAGTCAGCGCGCGATGGCGGCCGACGCCTTTTTCAGAATGTCGATATAGCCTTCCGCTTGCCACGCCGAGCGGCCGATGAACAGGCCATCGATATGCGGCTGGCCGATGAGTTCGGCCGCGTTGCCTGGATTGACGCTGCCACCATAAAGCACAGGTGGAGCAATCGGCAGCCGGTCGGCGGCAACCTTCTTGATCAGCTGTTGCTGTTTGTCGGCATAGTCGGCGCTTGCGGGAATGCCCTTCTCGCCGATTGCCCAGACGGGCTCGTAGGCAAAGAGGATTTCCGCCTTCAGTTGATAGCCGCTCAGCTCTTGCAGCGCGCCGAGAACCTGTGCCGTCAGCACCGCCTCGGCGCGGCCTGATTCACGCTCAGCCAGCGTCTCGCCGACGCAGATCAGCGGCACGAAACCGTGCCTGACTGCGGCCGCCGTTTTCAGTCCCACAGTCGCATCCGTCTCGCCGAAATGCTCGCGGCGCTCGCTATGGCCGAGTTCGATCACATCCAGCCCGCAGTCTTTCAACATCACCGGCGAAATCTCTCCCGTCCAGGCGCCCGCGTCGGCCCAATGCATGTTCTGGGCCCCAACTTTGACGCGGGTGTCGGCCAGCGCCGCCTTGACCTGGCGCGCTGCGGTGAACGGCGGAATGACGAAAGGCTGTATTGCCGGATCGAAATCGGGCACAAAGGCCGCCAGCGCATCGGCGAACTGCAACGCCTCCGACAGCGTCTTGTTCATCTTCCAGCTCGTGCCGACCCAATATGGGGCCATTCTTCTTCTCCTTCGATACTTTTGCGGCCGAAGCCGGCTTTCGGGCGACGTATTCGCTCAAGTCCGAGGCTTGAGGCTGTCGCGGCCACTGTCGACGTAAGGCGCCCAGAAATCCACCGACTCGCGGATCATCTCGATAACCTGATGGTCGACTGGTTCCCTCTCCCTGAAGGAAAGTTCAAGGCAAATTTCATTGTCGGTTCCACCGCCCTGCCGAACCGCGTCCAGCAACTTCTGCGGCACTATGCGGCCGTCCTTGTTGTAGGCGGCCGTGAACGGCCAGTGCCCGCCCTTGTTCATGGAAGACTGCTTGATGTGGATGATCGGCGATTGCAATGGAAACGCTTTCGCCCAAGCATAGGGATCGGTATCGGCAGGATCGGCCGAGGTCACGTCGCCATGGTCGATATCCACCATCATCTTCATCGGTATGGGCAGCTTCGCCGCATCGATGGCGCCTTGCAGCGTGGCGCAGCTTTCGATCGTGTGGCCGAACTCGCGGCCGACCGACATCGGCTCCCAGAACAGGTATGTCAGACCCGCCGCCCTGGCGTGTTCGGCCACCTCGCGCCAGCATTCGAGCGCGATATCGAGAAGTGCTGCCCGCCGTTGCGGATCGTCAAAGTCCTTGTGGGTGAAGATGGCGAACTGCGTGCCCATGCCGGACGCGCCGAGATCGGCGGAAATGTCGGCGAAGGTCTTGAACCAGTCGACATAATAGCGCCGCACATCCGCATCCGGGTGGCCGAAATGGTTGAGCCGGCCATAAGGCCCCGTCATGCCGGAGGTGATCCGCACGCCGGTCCGCGAAAGTGCGCTGTTGAACAGGCGCAGGAATTTGGCAATCGTCGCCGCCGGCCAGCCCGGATTGACGAATTCATGCGTCAGCTGCACGTCGCGGATGCCGATGCCATAGGCGATCGCGTCGATCAGATCGTCTGGATCGGCGAAACGATTGACCAGCGGATTGGTGTTGAGGGAAAGCGTGAAGGCCATCAGTCTGCCGCCGCCATGATGTTATCGAACCAGTCTTCGAATCCTTTCCGCTCGGCCGCATTGAGATGCAGGCCATGTTTGGTGCGGCGTTCCAGGATATCGGCTGATGTGCCGGCCCATTCGGTCTCGACCAGGAACTTTGCCTCCCGTTCATATAAATCGGGACCGAAGCGTCGGCCGAGATCAGCCTCGCTTTGCGCGCCGGCGAGCAATTGCCGGGCGCGGGTGCCGTAGCTTCGAGCGTAGTGCTTCACCAGCGACGGGCTGAGCCACGATAACTCGGAATGCAGATCGCTCAGGAATTGCTCGAAGTCCGCATTGGGCAGGTCGCCCCCCGGCAAGGGAAATTTGGCCGTCCAGGCTTTCTTCATCGTCGGAAAGAACGGCTGGATCTTTTCCAGCGCATGTTCGGACAGCTTGCGGAAGGTGGTGATCTTGCCGCCGAACACCGAAAGCAGCGGTGCGTTGCCATTGGAGGCGTCGAGTTCGAAAATATAGTCGCGCGTCACCGCGCTTGGATTGTCGGCATTGTCGTCATAGAGCGGACGCACGCCCGAGAAACTGTAGACCACGTCCTGTGGCGTCAGTTGCCGCTTGAAATAGCGATTGACCACCTTGATCAGATAGTCGACTTCGCTGGCCTCGGCGACCACTTCCTCGGGCCTGCCTTCGTAGGGAATGTCGGTGGTGCCAATCAGCGCCAGATCGTTCTCATACGGATTGACGAAGATCACCCGCTTGTCGTTGTTCTGAATGAGATAGGCTTGCCGCCCCTCCCAGAATTTGGGCACGACGATATGGCTGCCTTTAACGAGCCGAACATTGCGCGTTGAATTCTGCCCGGCGACGCGGCTGACAATGTCGTTGACCCAGGGACCTGCCGCGTTGACCAGCGCCCGCGCCCGGACCTTCGTCACCGCACCCGTGCGACCATCCTGCATGTCGATCGACCACAGTCCGTTTTCGCGGCGGGCCGCGACACAGGCGGTGCGCGTAAGCACTCTGGCACCGCGCTGCCTGGCATCCAGGGCGTTGAGCAGCACCAGGCGCGCATCGTCCACCCAGCAGTCGGAATATTCGAAACCGCGCTTGAACTCGTCCTTGATTGGCGCGCCTTCCGGCGCAGTCTTGAGGTTCAGCGTTCTTGTCCCCGGCAGGCGTTTACGGCCGCCAAGGTGGTCGTAGAGAAACAGCCCGAGCCGGACCAGCCATGCCGGCCTGTCTTGCGGGCTGTGCGGAAGAACGAAGCGCATCGGCCAGATGATGTGCGGCGCCGCCTCAAGCAGCACCTCGCGTTCGATCAGCGCTTCGCGAACCAGCCGGAATTCATAATATTCGAGGTAGCGCAGGCCGCCATGCACCAGCTTGCCGGAGCGCGAGCTCGTGCCTTGCGCGAGATCGTCCTTTTCGCACAGGATGACGGACAGCCCGCGACCTGCCGCATCACGCGCTATGCCGGCTCCATTGACGCCGCCGCCGATCACGAAAAGATCGACGACATCTGTTGTATTGCTCAAGATCCTGCTCCTGTGCGGTGCGCCATGCCCTTCCACACCGGCCGAAGCGCCTGACGCGCTGCAACGAAGGAAGGGAAGAGGGCATCGTAGGTTTGCGAAAGGGCCTCGTCATAGGCATCGCAGTCGCCGAGAAGCGGCGTCACCCATTCGGCGGCGCAGTCTTCCATCGAGCCATAGACGCCGAGGCCGACCGCGGCCATCATCGCGGCGCCTGCCGCGCCGGCTTCCTGGCGACTGCTGGTGCGCACCTGTGCCCTTGTCGCCGCTGCGATGATGCGGCGTAGGGACGGGCTGCGCGCGGCGCCGCCCGACAGGCGGATTTCGCCCGGCACGGCGCCCATCGCCTGGTAGCAATCGCGTGCGGCGAAGGCCAGTCCCTCGAGGACGCCGCGTGCCAGATCGCCAAAGCCGTGCTTGACCGAAAGGCCGATGAAGCCAGCGCGTGCGTCAGGATCGACGAACGGTCCTCTTTCACCGGCCAGCGATATGTAGGGCTGGTAGATCAGCAAACCAGGCTCCGATGCTTCCACCCAAGCGTCGAGGGCCTTCAGCAACTCGTCATGAGAAGGCTTGCCGCCAGCCGTGGCGAGCACGTCGCGCGCAAGGCCAAGCACCCAGTCTATGTTGAGCGTCGCCGCCATGTTGGATTGCAATTGTGCAAAGGCGCCCGGAATAGGCATGGCAATCGTGTAGCCGGAGCCATCGTCGTTCAGCACGACATCGTCGGGCGTGGCTGCGAAGCGCGTGTGTATGCCGGTCGAGCCGATGACCGTGCAGCCGACATTGCCCGAGGGATCATAGAGGCCGGCTCCGAGCGCCGTCATGACCATATCGACGTAACCCAGCACCACCGGGGTGCCTTCGAGCAGGCCAGTCTCTGCCGCCGCCGATCGCGACAGCGGATGATGGTCGGTGGTGCCTTCGAGCATGGGAGGCAACAGGCGGCGATGCGTCGTCAGATCCAGGATGTCGAGGGCTTCGTCGGAATAGGTGCGCGACCGAAAATCGCCGAAGGTGAAGGTTCCCTCGGAGGGATCCGTGGCGCGTTCGCCTGTCATCTTGAAGTAGAGCCAATCCTTGCAATGCAGGGCGGTCGCCGCCCGCTCCAGCATGTCGGAATGGTTTTTTTTCATGAAGGCAAGCTGGGCGCCTTGCTGGCAGGAATTGAGACCCGTGCCGGTCAACTCGAACCGCCTGCGATCCCGGGGATCGGCGCGCATCTCGTCGACCAAATGTCCGGCGCGGGCATCGAGCCACAGCCAGGCGCGCGAGACAGGCAAGCCCTCGCCATCGATCAGCCAGGTTCCGTCGCCCTGCCCGGTGATGGCCACCGCTGCGGTTCGTTGCGCGAGGTCGGGAACCTTGGCCGCGAGATCGCGAACGGTCCGCGCCATGTCGCGCCAGGTCTGGTCGAGGTCCTGCTCGGCGCCGCCGCCTTCCAGCGTGACGAAGCTGTTGGGCACCGACGTCATGGCGAGCTGCCGCCCGGACAGGTCGAAAGCGATCGATTTGATCACCGACGTTCCCGCGTCGATGCCGATCAGCAGGTCTTTCATGCCGCAAATTCCGGTTGGTTGCGAAGGCAGTTCACGAGGGTAGTCATTTCGTAGAAGAGGCAGGGAGTGTCCGCAAGGACACCCCCTGTGCAGGTTTCATTCCGACAGGACGAAGGGAGCGGTGTACTTGTCGACATTGTCCTTGGTGATGAGAAGGCAATCGAACAGCTGCTTCTCGGTCGCCGCGCCGGTGGCTCCGGTCTTGATGAACGAGTCCGCCTGCTGCACGGCCTTGGCCGAGAAGATGGCGACCGGCTGAAGCACGGTGTACTGCAGTTCGCCGGACTTGATCGCCGCAACCGCATCCGGGGAGCCGTCGAAGCCGCCGACCTTGATGCCGGCGAGCTTGCCGGCTTCCTTCAGCGCCGCAACCGCGCCAAGCGCCATCTCGTCATTGCCGCTGATCACGGCGATGATGTCGGGATTGGCCTGCAGCATGCTCTGCATCTTGTCGTGGCCCTGGGTACGATCCCAGTTGGCGACCTGCGAAGCAGCCTTTTCGAGATCCGGGTACTGGCTCAGCACAGTCGCGTAACCGTTCGAGCGCGTAGCGGCGTTGTTGTCAGACGGGGCGCCGAGCAGTTCGACATATTTGCCCTTTTCGCCGACGGCCTGCACCCACTGCTGGGCACCGAGAGCAGCGCCTTGCGCGTTGTTGGAAACGAGCTGACCCTTGGCGAGGCCTTCCTGATTGATCTCGGCATTGACGAGGAACACCGGGATGTTGGCTGCAATCGCCTTCTTCACCGCACCGACAGAGCCGTCAGCGTTGGCCGGATCGAGGATGATCGCCACCGACTTGTTGGTGATGGCGGTGTCGATCAAATTGCTTTCGGTATTGGTATCGCCCTTGTGGGCGCCGACATTGGCTGTATAGCCAAGCTTCTCGGCCTCGGCCTTGGCGACGTTGCCCTCAGTCAGCCAGTAGGGGTTGGCCGGATCGTTGACGATGATCGAGATCAGGCCCGCGGCTGACGCGGCGGCCGTGAACCCGACGACCATCGCGGCGGCGAGCAGACTTTTCAGCATGGTTTTCATGTACATTCCTCCAATGATTACGCGGTGTTGCTGCCAGTTCACCTGGCAGTCTTCCCTTGGGCAGGATTGGCCGGTTCGGCCTTCCCCCGTTTCTGAGAAGTCGGTTGGCCACCTGTCGCGCTTGGGAGCTTGCTACGGCGGCGATACTGAACGGCATTGAGGAGCACGGCGAGCACGATGACCGCGCCCGTGAACACTGTCTGCCAGTAGGATGAGATGCCGATGATCACCAGACCGTCGGACAGGAAGCCGATGACGAAGGCCCCGAGCAGGGTTCCGCGGATGTTGCCGCGGCCGCCGGTCAGTGCCGCGCCGCCGATGACGACGGCCGCGATGGCCGTCAGTTCGTAGGTGGTGCCGGCGGTCGGTCCAGCCGACGTCAACTGCGAGGACAGGATCAGGCCGGCGATGGCGGCACAGATGCCCGACAGCACATAGACGGAAATCTGGACCGTCTTGACCGGAACGCCGGAGAGTTCGGCCGCGCGTTCATTGCCGCCCGAGGCGTAGAGCCAGCGCCCGAAAGCGGTGCGGTTCAGGACGATGCTGCCGATGAGCGCGATAATCGCGAGAACCACGACGCCCGTCGGCACGCCGAACAGACGGTTGAAGCCAAGCGCATCGAAGCCGGTGTTTCCGAGCTCCGGCTTGCCGCCGAGATTGTTATAGGTCAGGCCGCTGGTCATCAGCAGCGCCAGGCCGCGTGCCATGTACATGACGCCGAGCGTGGCGACGAACGCCGGAACCTTGAAGCGCGCAATGAGCACGCCGTTGATCAGCCCGACGACCGCGCCCAGCATGCAGGCCAGCACCGCGACCACCCAGACCGGCGGATAGAGAACGACGCCCAGCCAGGTCAGCGTCACCCCTTGCATCAGGAATCCGGCAACGACGCCGGCCAAGCCTAGCGTCGACCCCACCGACAGATCGATGCCGCCATTGAGGATGACGAGCAGCATGCCGATCGCGAGGATTCCGAAGATGGCGACATGCGAAGCCATGGTCAGGAAGTTCGCCACCGAGAGGTAGTAGGGCGACAGGATCGAGAAGACGACGATGATGACGATCAGGGCAAAGAAGGCGCGGCCCTCGAGCAGCAGCTTGGCGAGATCGAAGCCTTCGGCGGCCGCGCTTGGACTGGACTGTTTTCTGGCCTGGCTGACGTCGGTCATGGGTCTGGGCTCCGAAATTCTGGTGATCAGGCGACCACGGCTTCGCCGGAGGCGGCCATGATCTGCTCTTTGGTGGCGTTGGCGCCGAATTCAGCTGAAATCCTGCCACGCCGCATGACGACGATGCGGTGGGCAATGCTGAGGCATTCGTTGACCTCAGAGGTCGAGAAGACGACCGCAAGCCCTTGAGCGGCGCGTTCGCTCAACAAGCGGAAGACCTCGGCCTTGGCGCCAACATCGATGCCGCGGCTCGGCTCGTCGAGGAGGATGACCTTGGGGTTGGTCGTCAGCATCTTGCCGATGACGACCTTCTGCTGATTACCGCCAGACAGCGATCCGATCATGGCGTTGCCACCAGCGGTCTTGACGGTTACCTTGCGGATCGAGTCTTCGACCAGCTCTCGCTCCCTGGAACGAGACAGAAACAGCCCCTTGGCAAACGCCTCGATGCTGGCGAGCGAGAGATTGCGGCCGACGGTCATCGTTTGCACCAGCCCGTCGCGCTGGCGGTCCTCGGGGACCAGCACAAGCCCTCTGGAGATGCGCTGGGCAATGCTCAACCCCGAGACGTCCTCGCCTTCCAGCAGCGCGCGGCCACCCGCCATCGGCACCCGTCCAGCGACGGCTTCCAGCAACTCCGTGCGCCCGGCGCCCATTAGCCCATAGATGCAGACGATCTCGCCGGCCCTGACGTCCAGCGACAGGTGATCGACGACGGAATAGCCCGAGCCCGAAGTGTCAACGACGCTGACGTCCTCGATCGAAAGGGCGACCTCGCCGAACGCATGACCGGTCGGCGGCGAGCCGAGATCGAAATTCTCGCCGACCATGTTGCGCACGATCCACTCGAGGTCGATGTCCCTGGCCTCGGCCGTCGCCGTTATGGCGCCGTCGCGCAGGACAACGGCGTAGTCGGTGATCTGCAGCGCCTCTTCGAGGTGATGTGAAATGTAGACGATGGAGACGCCGCGGCTGGTCAGATCGCGGATCACCTTGAACAGCACCTCGACCTCGGTTGCACTGAGCGCGGAGGTCGGCTCGTCCATGATGAGGATGCGTGAATCGACCGACAGCGCCCGCGCGATCTCGACGATCTGCTGTTGACCCAGGCGCAGATCCTCGACGAGAGTCATCGGGTCGATGTCCTCTTCGAGATCGGCCATCAGCGCGCGCGCCTGGCGCGATTCTTCGGCGAAGTCGAGGCCGGTTCTGGTGCGCAGTTCGCGGCCCATGAAGATGTTGTCGCGAACGCTGAGGTTCGGCGCCAGGCTGAGTTCCTGGTGGATGATCGAGATGCCGCGATCGCGCGCGTCCGAGGATGAGGAAAAGCTGACGAGATTGCCGTCGAGCACGATGTCGCCGGATGTCGGCGTGACGACGCCGGACAGGATCTTCATCAGCGTCGACTTGCCGGCGCCGTTCTCGCCGAACAGCGTCGTGACCTTGCCGCGATGGATGTCGAAATTGACGCCCTTGAGCGCATGAACGCCGCCATACGACATGACGATGTTGCGCGCCGAAAGCACGGCGTCGCCGGTCGCGGGTCCGGTGTCTGCAGCCGCGCTCATTTGACCTCCAGCCTCACCGGAGTGACCAGCCAGCTCTTCGGGTTGACCAGCTTGAATGCGCCGACCACCGATACGGTCTTGCCGGTCAAGGTGCTGGTGTCGACCTTGGCCAGGACTTCCTTCTTCATCTCGTTGTTCAGCGCCGAACCGGCGTCCTGGTATTCGATCTGGTTGGTGAACTGGCCGAATGTGATCTTGCCGGTGGCGTCGCGAAGCTCGGTGCCGTTGATCGCCGGTCCCGTTTGCACCCGGATCATCAGCGTGTCCGGCACGCCTTCGACGGCGACCTTGTAGATGCCGGATTTTCCTTCGCCGACGACACCGGTGAACTTGACCGAGATGACCGGTCCGACGCCCGCCGGCACGCCATATTCCTTTTCCGCCGTCGCCCTGTCCTTGGCGATAGCAGCAGCCACCGTCACCGCGTCGGCGGCGCGTGCCTCGACATCGGCCTGCACCTTGGGAAACTCCGACTTGCCGTAGTCAGCGGCGGAAAACACGGCGCTGCGGACATCGCCGGCAGAGCCGATCCTGACCACCTTGGTGTCGAGCGCCATGGCGCCGAGCAGGACGACAACCGCGGCGCCGGCAAGTGCCCGACGCAGGGCGGGCGAAGCCGGCCTGGTCGATGCGGTGGCGGCTTTCGCGCTCATGACGCAACCGCCAGCAAGGCTGATCCGCGCTTGTCACGCATTTGACGATCCTCCGTTCACATGGCGCTTCGCGCCATTGGGTTTGTTCTGTTCGACAAGGGCACGAGCGGTGGACTCGTCGGTGATCAGGCCGCTCAGATAGCGGCTTTCGAGCACCGCTTTGATGGCACGCACTTTGATCTTGCCGCCGGCGACGGCGACGATCCGGCGGCCCTTCAACTGGTCCCGCGGAAGCGCGAGAATTCTGTCCGACAGCGCCGTTTCCACCGGGCGCCCCTTGTCGTCGAAGAAGTGGGCGAGCAGCTCGCCGACGCCGCCATCGCGTTTCACCTCATCGATTTCGGAATGTTCGATCATGCCGGTAGCGACCAACGAAGCTTCCCGCTCGGCGGTCCCTATGCCGACGAACATCAGGTCGGACCGGCTTGCGAGGTCGAAGACATCGCTAATGCCGCGCTGACCAAGCAGCACTTCACGGTCCTCGGCGGTGTTGGCGACGAAAGGCACCGGCATCACATAAGCCTGCGCGCCGGTCCGCTCGGCCAGCCGATGCATGACATCGTGCGGGTTGGCCGCGAATTTGCGCGTCACGCCGCCAAGCAGCGAGACGAAACGGATATGGGCAGCGGCGGTGCGCGTCAGATACTCGACGCTTGCGGCAAGGGTACGGCCATGGCCGACGCCGATCAGCATGTCCTCGCCGCGATCGATCTCCCGCTTCAGAAACTGAGCGCCGGCGATGCCAAGCGCCTTCAGCGGCAGCTCGTCCTGATCGAGATCGGGAACGACCTCGCAGTAATCGAGCCCGTAAGCATTGATCAGCTGCTGCTCGAGGTCGATGCATTCGCCGACATCGCCGTCGATGATCACCCTGACAAGGCCATCCTGGGTGGCCCGGGTGATGAGCCGATGCGCCTTGAGGCTGGTCAGGCCGAGCCGCTTGGCCACCTGGGCCTGCGTCAGACCCCCGGCATAGTGAAGCCAGGCCGCGCGGGTGGCGAGGCTGGACTCATGATCGCGGTTAGCGGCTCCGCCGGATTTCAAGACATCTCCTCCCTGAGATGATATTATTATCTTTGTGTGCAAAAATTTTCACATCTCTGCATCGCTGTCAATCCCTCGCCGGATTTGGCGCATGCACATATGGGGAATTCACAGGTCTCGCCCTTCCCGAAACGCCGGTCTGCCGGCATTTCGGCGGGCAACATCGACCCATTAGCAGGTGAGCATGTTACTCGATCATACGGCTATGTTAATTTAACGTCAATCTGTGTTATTTCGTGCTTGAGCCAGTAGAATTTCACAGCCATCGGCTATCTAATTATTTTCTAACTAGCTGTTTCTCCATAATAATATCTGACATCGGCAAAATCCCAATCCACCTGTGAGTTGAGCGATTGGGGATGCGACGCATCCTTAGGCAAACCGACCGGATTGCCTTGGGAAAGAGCATCGGCGACGGAATGATCAGCCCAGCCGCATCAGGTTCCGGTCCTCGAGTTCCAGGGCGGCGGCCTCGACTTCCTCTGCGAGGCGCCCGGCGCTCCAGCCCAGCGCCCGTCCGGCAATCGTCGCAATCTCCTGCAGATCCCGGCCCGTCAGTGACCCTGATATCGCCAGGGTGCTGCGGCGCATGACGATATCGGCCAGATGTTCGACGAACTCGGTGCGGACGATGTAGTCAATTTCCGATCGGCTGTAGCTTTCTGAATCCGGCAGTCGGCCCTCATCATCCGGCTCATGTGTGGCGATCTGCGTGGCTCTGGTGCCATATCGCGACAGCAGCGCCTCGAGACGCCGTTCTCCAGCGCCCGTCTCCGAGTGAGCCAGAGCCAGCCAACTTGCTCGCGCTGCAGCATCAGCCGGGAAATCCCTGCCGCCGCCGATCGGCATGGTCTGCGTCGTCACCTTGCGGCTGCGCTGCAGGCGGCCGAGCACGGTGTCGGCGACTTCCTCGGCGAAGCCGCGAAAGGTCGTCCACTTGCCGCCGATCAGCGAGATGACTGCGAATGGTCTGTTCCGATCCGGCTCGGCGACGGGCGCCGAGTGGTCACGGCTGATCAAGCCGGGCACCGATGCATCCGAGGCCGGCAGCGGCCGGATGCCGCTATAGGCATAGACGATCTGGTCGCGCTCGAACGCCATCCCCGGCAGCAGCGTCCGTACGCTGTCGAGCAGGTACTCGACTTCGTCAGGTTCGCAGCGCACCGCGTCGGGGTTGTCGGCCTTGATGTCGGTGGAGCCGACCAGCGCCAGGCCGAGATAGTCGTAGACAAGGCAGATGCGGCCGTCATCGGCCTCGAAATAGAGCATGCGTCCGGCCAGGCTTTTGACCAGCTCGTCGTGCTTCAACAGGATGTGCGAGCCCTTGGTGCCGCCGATCATCTTCGACGGCGCGCCTAGCGAATCGTTGACATCGTCGATCCATGGACCGGCGGCATTGACCACCAGCTTCGGCCGCACCGAAAAGGCCGCGCCGTTTTCCGGCTGGAACGTCAGCACGCCATCGGCGGACTTCGCCAGCGCCGTGTAGTTCGCGCTGGCCGAGGCCTCGTTTGCCTGCAGCCCATCGAGGATCAGTTCGAGCACGAGCCTCTCGGGGTGGCTTATCTTGGCGTCGTAATAGGTGCCGGTGGCGACGATCGAGGGGGCGAGCGCCGGCATCTCACTGAGCGCCTGGCGCCGCCCGACCATGCGGTGACGCGGCATGACCTGGTTTCGCGAGCCATAGAAATCATAGATCATCAGGCCGATCTTGATCAGGACGGCGCCACGGCTGCGCGGCGCGCTGGTCGAGCCGAACAGCGTCCGCAGCGCAGCCAGCATGCCCTTGCTCCAGGAGAAGATCGGGATGACCGTTGGCAGCGGGCTGACATAGTGCGGCGCGTTTTTCAAAAGCAAATTGCGTTCGAGCGTCGACTGCGCCACCAGCCTGAACTCGCCGGTTTCGAGATATTTCAGACCGCCATGAATGAGCCGCGATGGCGCAGCACTCGTGCCGGAGCCGAAATCCGCCTTGTCGACGATCAGGCAGCTGACGCCTTGCGCGCACAGATCGCGAAACAGCCCTGCCCCGTTGATGCCGGCGCCAAGAATGACGACGTCGACCTCCCCGGCTCCGGCCATAGCGGCCAGACGCCCGGCTGGATTTTCCGTACGTATTGCTTCGCTCGAGCTCATGGCGCTTTCGTCTTGACGATGCGCAGCTTCACGCCGGCCCGTTCGAGGGCTTGCGCCCGCGCATCGCCCAGGCCTTCGGTCGCCAGCACGACATCGAAGCTGGTCAGATCATCGAAGACATGCAGCGCGATCCTGTCGAACTTGGCATGGTCGATCAGAAGGATACGCTTGACCGATGCGGCCATCATCGCCTGCTTGACCCGCACGACATTGGGATCCTGGATGAAGGCGGTGGTTCCGGTGATGGCCGAAGCCGAACAGATCAGCACATTGGCGCGCAGTTGCGCCACCGCGTTCTCGCAGACGATGCCGATATAGGCGTTGTAGGTGTTGTGGTACTGGCCGCCGAGACAGATGAAGTCGAGTTCGTCGACATGGGTCAGCAGTGCAGCCGTCGCCACTGAGTTGGTGATGACGGTCAGCGGCTTGACGTCGAGCAGGAGCGTAGCGACCGCATTTGCCGTTGACGAATCGTCCAGCATCACCACCTGGCCAGCTTCGATATAATCGAGTGCTGTCCGCGCCAGCGCATCCTTTTCGGCCCGGTTGACCGTCACCCGGTAGCGGAAGGCGCTTTCGTAGAGACCGGAAGGCTGAACCGTGACCGCACCGTGCAGCTTGCGCAACACGCCCTGCTGCGCCAGCCGGTCGATGTGCCGGTGGATGGTCATGCGCGATACGCCGAAATGCTCGACCAGATCGTCGATGCGTACCTGGCCGAGCTTGATCACATAGTCGGCGATCTCTTCGCGTCGTTCGTCGGCCTTGATCATGCGGTCCCCTCGGTGTCTGGCCGCGCCAGCTTCTCGATGTCGGGCCAATGCGGCACGAGCGCACCGGCTATGCGGCCATAGAGGGAAAAGCGCTCGTTGAACACAGCACTCGAGGCCAGCACTGGCTCGTATTGGCGCGCCGTCATGCCGACCTGCCGGGCGCCTTCTTGCGGCGTCGCGAAGATGCCAACCGCCGCACCAGCGCAAAGCGCAGCGCCAAACGCCGCAGCCTCGTCGGTCGAGGTGACGGTGACCGGGGCGTTCAGCACATCGGCAAACATCTGGACGAAGGCCGGATTGCGCGAGCCGCCGCCCGTCAGGCGGATTTCGCTGATGGCAAAGCCGTCGCGCAAGGCTTCGACATGGGTACGATGATTGAAAGCAATGCCCTCCAGAACCGCCTTGAGCATATCGCCGCGATTGTGCCAGCCATGAAGGCCGACAAAGCTGCCGCTGGCGACATCGCCAAAGGGGGAGCCGAACAGATAAGGATGAAACAGGATGGTCGACCGCTTTTTAAGCGCCTCGTCGATCTCTGCCGCCAAAACCTCGTGGATCGAGCCACCACCGACCGATGCCCTCTCCTGTTCCGAGCGGCAGAACGTGTCGAGAAACCAATCGTAGTTCGCGGTCGAGGCCGGCGAGATCGCCATGTTGTTCCAGCGGCCGGCGTCGATGGCGTTGCGACAGAGCCAACGCGGGTCGACGCGCGGTTGCGAAGAGACCACTTCGTTGATGGAATAGGTCCCGGCGACAATGGCAAGCACACCCTCCTCATGGCCGCCCATGCCAAGTGCGGAGGCAGTTACGTCATGCAGGCCGCTCGCCACCGGTGTCCCCTTGGCAAGGCCGGTCATGTCGGCGGCCTCGGCGGTAACGTGGCCGGCGATCTCGGCCGAATGCGCCATCGGCGGCAGCGCGTCGAAAAGATCGTCCAGTTCGAAGATGCGCATCGCTTCCAGCGCGTAATCCTGCGTGCGGAAATCCGTGAATGAGGTGCTGGCCTCGGTACGGTCGGTGCCGATCGTGCCGGTCAGGCAAAAGCGCAGCCAGTCCTTGCAGGCCAGTATATGCCCGATGCGGCCATAGCGGTCGGGTTGGTTCTTCCTGATCCAGGCCAGCAGCGCCGACGGAGCCGAAACGTGCGGCGCCTGGCCTGTTCGACCTAGCGCATCTTCGAAGACCCGGTCCGCCGACCATCGCTCGACAATCTTGCCAGCGCGGCTGTCGAGCGACAGGATTCCAGGCCCTAGCGGCCGACGATCCTTGTCGAGCAAATAGAGGCCGTCGCCATGCGCGGTCGCCGCCACCGCCCTGATGTCGTCCGCCGGGCGGCCACAAAGGGCAATCGCCTCCTTGATTGCATCGCCGGTCGCTTGCCAGAGGCCGGCCATGTCGCGCTCCACCCAATGCGGATGGGGTATCGATTGTGGAACCCGCCGACGCGCCACCGACAACTGCGTGCCATCGGCATCGAAGATCACCGCCTTGGTGACCGTGAGACCGTTATCGATTCCGAGCAGACTGGGCATGGGCGCCGCCGCTTTCAGCAACTGGTGAAGGGCGCTGCAAGGCAAACCTGCAGGTTGGGATAGGGATGACAGGCATGACGACAATCAACGAGCAACGGTGATACAAAAGCGACGCATCCGACGCGGTAAAAAGACCATAGTAGCATGTTAAGTTAACGTCAATACGTGAGATATTTTGCGGATATGTCTGACGTCATCTGCGACGAAAATTGCCATCCCCTCGTACCGCATCCGATGCGGACGAAGTTCCGGCTAGTGCCCAACTGGCCGGATAGGCTTCAACCCCGCGCTGGGAGCCAGAGAGCACGGTACGATTGACGCCGAACGCGCTTCGACTGGCTTTGCGAGTTCCTGCGCAACGACCTGATAACCCGCGCCGCTTCGGCGCCGTTCAAAGAAAACGCGACGACTCAAGAAGCTCAGCCACCCCGTCCAGTTCCTTGTGCAGGCGATGCCAGCGACGGTCGAGATAAACAAGCGAATGCGCCTCCGGGGGGACCTCGTCCGGCTGTACCTCGCCGTCAAGGAGTTCGGCCGCGACCAGTGTCGCGCCCTCGATCGGCAGGACGCCGAGCCGACGGGCGCGGAACCAGGTCGAAACGCCGGTATAGCGCGGTTCGCCGGTGGGCAGCCGCGCCCAGGCGCCTCCCGGAGGGAAGCGTTCCGCGCCGCTCGACGCGCAGAGCTGCGCCAGGTCGATATCAGTGAAGCGCAGCAGGTGGATCACCATGGTCTCGGCCCGCAGCAAAGGCTCGGACGAAGTCGATTTCATCGAGAGCGAGAAGGCGACGACCGGCGGCGCGGCACTTACCGAGATCAGCGAGGATACGGTCATCGCCACCGGCCTGCCGCCGGGATCGGCCGTGATCACGGCAACACCGGCCGGATGGTGGCGAAAGGCTTCGCGGAAGGCGTTGGTCATCGGATGCGGGAAGCTCATCGACGTCTCTCTTCTGCAGCGTGAATAAGGGCCGGACGGCGTCTGCCGGACGGCCCTTGCGGACTACTTCTTCTCGATCAGGTCGTAGAACTGCCAGGTGCGATCGCTCCACAGGCCGCCGATGTCGCGACCGGCCGAGGTGACGATCGATGGCGCGATCGTGAAATGGTTGGCCGCCACCATCATCTCGCGGAAGGTGCGCTGGATCACGCCGGCGCGCAGCGACGCGCCGCCGCCGGCGCGGTAGGCGAAATTGCAGATATCCACGCCAACCTCGTGAATCTCGGATTTGGCCAGATGGACAAGGCTGATCTGTCGCGTCGATACGCTGTTGCCGGCCTCGACCGTCGCCTCAATGTCGCGCCAGACTTCGAAGACGAAGGCGCGGGCAGCGCGATAGCGGGCTTCGGCGCGGCCATAGTCGTGCCAGAACTTCTCGCTCTCGCCTATCAGGCCGGCGCGACCCGATTTGCTGCGGGCGAACTTGGCGATCTCGTCCAGCATCCGCCGCCCAGTGCCGAGAGCCCAACCGGTATGCCCGATTGCGGCGAGGC
>NZ_RZOL01000170.1:0-12620 GCF_004022985.1 Mesorhizobium sp. M7A.F.Ca.ET.027.02.1.1
TTCTGCAAGGTCGCCCGGGCGTTCGGCCCCCAGATGCCGATGGTGACGTATTTTTCCGTCACGTCGGTGATGGTGACGTCAAAACCTTTGTCCTGTGCCGTGCGGCGCATGTACTGGAAGTCGCGCGGACCGGCGTCCGCGCCGTCGATCAAACGACAGCGGTCGGCCATGCGGATGACGGTAAAGTCGGCGCGCACCATGCCTTCCTCGTCGAGGAAGTGGGTGTAGATGCCCTTGCCGATGTTGTTGTCTCCGCCGATCTTGGCCGCGCACAGCCATTCCAGCAGCGCGACATGGTCGGGACCTTCGATGTCATACATGGCGAAATGCGACAGGTTGACGATGCCGCAATCCTCGCTCATGGCGAGATGCTCGGCATTGGAAACGCGCCAGAAATGACGGTTGTCCCACTCATTCTCGCGCACCGGCACGCGGTTGCCGTATTTCTCCAAAAGGTGCTCGTTGGCGGCATAGCCGTGGGCGCGCTCCCAGCCGCCGAGCTCCATGAAATAACCGCCAAGTTCCTTCTCGCGCTCCCAGAACGGCGGGCGCCTGATATTGCGGGCCTTGGAGAACGGCTCGCGCGGATGCACCGCCGGATTGTAGACCTTCATCGCGGTCTCGGTGCAGCGATCCCAGATGAATTGCTCCTTGGTCTGGTGCGGATAGAACCGTGCATAGTCGATGGCATGGTGATCGATCGCGGTGCGGCCGTCGGTCATCCAGTCGGCGATCAGCTTGCCCATGCCGGGACCGTCCTTGACCCAGATGGCGACGGCATACCAAAGGCCCCGCACCTTCTGGCTTTCGCCCATGGACGGGCCGCCATCAGCCGTCACCTGGAGAAGCCCGTTGAAGGAATGGCTCTCGTTATAGCCGAGTTCGCCGAGGATCGGCGTCAGTTCCATGGCGCGCTCGAGCGGTGCCAGGATCTGCTCCATGTCGAGGTCGCGCTGTGAGGGCGAAAGCCGCGCCTGGTCCTTCTCCAGCAGGTCGCGCGGATGGCAAAGGCGCGGATTGGTCTCTTCGTAGTAACCCCACTCGATCTGCCCGCCCTCGGCGGTCTTTGGATCGCCGGTGTCGCGCATATAGGCCGAGTTGCCCTGGTCGCGCAGCAGCGGCCAGCCGATCTCCTTGCCCGTGCCGGCGAACTCGTTGTAGGGGCCGAAGAAGGTCAGCGGATGGTCGATCGGCATGACCGGCAGGTCCTCGCCGACCATTTCCGCGACCAGCCGGCCCCAGATCCCGGCGCAGACGATGACATAGTCGGCCTCAATGGTGCCGCGGTCCGTCACCACGCCTGATATGCGGCCGTCCTTGACGACAAGCGACCGAGCCGACGTGTTGGCGAAGGATTTGAGCTTGCCGGACGCTTCCGCCTGATCGACCAGCTTGCCGGCGACCGTCTGCGAGCGCGGGATGACAAGACCGGCATCGGGATCCCAAAGGCCACCCTGGACAATCGCTTCTTCGATGAGTGGAAATTTCTCCTTGATCTCGGCCGGCTCGATCAGCCGGGCGCGCGTGCCAAACGCCTTGGCCGAGGCGATCTTGCGCTTGATCTCCTCCATGCGGCCGTCGTCGCCGACGCGCGCGACCTCAAGGCCGCCGATGCGGGCGTAGTGGCCCATCTTCTCGTAGAAATCGATGGAGTAGAGCGTCGTCCAGCACGACAGGAAATCGTGGCTGGTGGTGTAGCAGAAGTCGGAGGCGTGCGCGGTCGAGCCGATATCGGTCGGGATGCCTGACTTGTCGATACCGACAATGTCGTCCCATCCGCGTTCGATCAGATGATGGGCGATCGATGCGCCGACAATACCGCCCAGGCCGACAATGACGACCTTCGCCTTTTTCGGAAACTCTGCCATTTGCCCGCGACTCCAAAGTGATAAAGCGGGCGGACTATAGGGCGGAGCGATGGGCCTGATGAAGCCTGTTTGCGACATTGGCAAAAAGCCGAGCGACCAGACGGCAGAATGCTTCCCGTCGGACCCTTGGCGGTTCGCCTTCCAAGGTGAAGGCTATAACTCAGGCGAAGGCCCAGATGTCCTCGGCCTGGAAGCCGACCTGATAACCTGCTGTCTTCAGCTTGACCACGACCTGGCCGATCTCGGCCGCGGGCAGCGCGCCGACCTCGACCTTGATCATGCCGGGACGGTAGCGCTTGAGGTCGAGCTGTTCGAAGACGATCCAGTCGGCGCCCTCGCAATCGACGAGAAAGGCGTCGATATGGGTGATGCCATTGCGGTCGAGCAGCGTCTGCAAGGTCTCGGATGGCACCTCGATGTCCCTGAGATGCGGCGCGAACTTGTTGAAGTTGGTGTCGGCCTCGCCCCAGGCATTCTTGCCCGACATCAGATTGGTGTCGGTGACCGACGAGCAGCCGATGAACTCGATGGGCAACGTGCCGGCCTCGAGCGCGGCGGCATCGAAAGTGTGGACGGTGATCGTGCCCTTTGTCTTCGTCACCGCCACCGGCTCGATGATGAACCGGCTGGTGTCGGGGTAGTTGGCGCGCAGTCGTTTCTGATTGTACGGGATCGGCTCGACCAGCATCGCGCGTGCGCCAGCTATGCGGTGCAGCCACGGCGTCACATCGTCGAACAGCGCACCGTCGCAGGCACCGACATTGACCATCTGGAACGGTCGCCCTGCCCCACCAAATCGCGCCTTCAGCGCCGCCCTGGCCAGGAACTTCGTGCCGCGCAGCGACGGCCCGCGATCGAGAACACCACTTGGAAGACCAAGCGACAGGGCAACGCGCGCCAGGCTGGATAGCGAACTCATGGCTTGTCTCCGGGAATGATTGGCAAGGGCGCGCGATTGTGGCCACGAGCCGCGGCTGCCCACAGCGCCATGAACGGCGTCGCCAGCAGCAGGAATGGCGGGATCAGATGCGGGAAATAGATGCGCGTGTCGTGGATCGGAAAGACGGTGAACTTCGCCAGCGCGCCGAGCACCAGTGCCGCAAACAGGATGCCGGCGCGGCGGTCGAGGCGGAAGCCGGCGCGGGCGGCGGCAAACCAGCCGGCCAGTGCCAGCACCGACACGCCGGCCCAGCTGTTCAGGCTGACGGCGCGCAGCAGCGAGGCGGCAAACGCCCTGAGATAGGCGGTGACCGAGAATGGCGGTTCGAACCCGTCCATATTGTAATGCTGCTCAATGCTGGAGAACCACAGATGCGGCCACCAGCCGGGATGATGGGCCCAGTGCGATATGGCGAAATAGGCGACGAAAGAAGCCGCAAAACCGGCCAGCGCGCCCCACGCCTTCTGCCGGAACGCAACCAGCAGCACAGCAAAAACAGCAAGGAAAACAATATTGTCCGGGCGCACCATGAAGGCGAGGAAAAGCAGGAGCGCCGTTGCCGCCTCGTAGCCGCGGACATAGGCATAAAGCCCGCCCAGCAACAGCGCCGACGTGAGCAGATCCGGCGTCGAGGCGCGCGCCGCATCGCCGAAATCGGCCATGATCAGCACCGCGCCGACCGCTGGCGCCAAAGCCAATGCCTTTTCCGAGCGCAGCCACAGCAGCGCGATCACGCCGAATAGCAGCACGGAGAACACTGACACCAGGCGCATCGCCTCGACTGGCGACATCACCGCGCTCATCGTCGACAGTATCTCGGCGTAGAGAAATTTGATCCGGTACATGCCGAGCAGTGAATGGAAGTCGGCGGCATTCTCCGCCATGTGACTGCGGAAGCCGCCGCCATCGTCGGTCAGCGCCTTATAGTCGCCTGCGGACACGCCCGATTTGACAGTGCTGTAGGCATAGTCATGCAGCGCCTGCGCATCGGGATAGGTGCCTTCCTCCGCTATAGCGAGATAGGGCAGCATGTCCCAGTTGGCGTCGGGCATCGCCCATGCGGTGAACGCTGTAAAAAGAATGTAAAGCGCGAAAGCCGCCGCGCCGATCGGTGCTGCCAGCCGCGCATAAGTCCCCTCGCCCCACGTCAGAACGGGCTCGGTGAGCCGGTCGACTGGGTTTTGTGGAGCGGGCGACTTGGTCAGCATCGTTGTATCCAGCGAGCGCTTAACGGACCTGGCTTTTGACGAAATCCTTCACGATTCCCACGATGCCGCGCGACAGCAGGCTGTCGAAGGCATCGACGAAGCGGTCGACATGCTCGCGCTGGCAGATCAGCGGCGGCTCGAGCCGGATGACGTTGCGGTTGTACTCGGTGAAGGCGACCAGCACATCGTAGTCGCGCAGCAGCAGCGCCCCGATGAAGCCCGACAGCGAACCCTTCAGCTTGTCGTCGAGCACGCTGACGATCGGCCGCAGCACCATCGGCAAGGTCTGCGAGAAGTCGTGGAACTCCAGGCCGATCATAAAACCCTTGCCGCGCACCTCCTTGATGATCTTCGGGTACTTTTCCCTGAGCGCCTGCAGGCGCTGCAGCAAATAGTCGCCGGTGACGGCGGCATTGTCGATCAGCCCCTCGTCGTAGAGCACGTTGAGCCCCTCGATCGAGGTGACGCAGGCCTCGCCCATGCCGCCGAAGGTCGCCATGGCATGGATCATCGCCGTTTTCGGCGTGCCATAGGCCTTCATATAAACCTCGCGCCGCGCGATCATCGCGCCGACCGCGGCCTTGCCCGCGCCAAGCGATTTGGCCAGCGCCGTCACATCGGGAATGACGCCGTAATGCTCGAAAGCATAGAAGCGGCCTGACCGGCCATAGCCGCACTGCACTTCGTCGGCGACCCACAACACGCCATACTGGTCGCACAGTGCGCGCAGCTTCTGCCAGTATTCGGCCGGCGCCTGAATGATGCCGCCACCGCCCTGGATGGTTTCAAGCACGATGACCCCGACCTCCGGATCGGAGCGGAACAGGCGCTCGACCGCCTCGATGTCGGCAAACGGGATGCGGACCGTGTTTTCGGCCACCTTGAAGTCCGCGCGGTAAAGCTGCCCGTCGGTGATGCCCAGCACGCCTTTGGTCTTGCCGTGGAAGGAATTCTCGGCATAGACGATCTTCGGCCGCTTCGGACCGGCCGCGCGCTCGGCGAGCTTCACCGCCGCTTCCATCGCTTCCGAACCGGACGAGCCCAAAAATACCATGTCGAGATCGCCGGGCGAGCATTTGGCGATGTTGTGCGCAAGCGCTGCCGCATATTGCGACATGAAGGCGATGGCGATTTCCTGGCGCTTCTCTTCCTGGAATTTCTTGCGTGCTTCCAGGATGCGCGGATGATTGTGGCCAAAGGCCAGCGAACCGAAGCCGCCGAAGAAGTCGAGGATCTTGCGGCCGTTCTGGTCGATGTAGAACATACCTTCGGCACGCTCGATCTTGATCTTGTGGAAGCCGAGCAGCTTCATGAAGTGCAGCTGGCCGGGGTTGAGATGCGCCTTGAACAGGTCGGTCATGCGGGCAACGTCCATCGCCTTGGCCTGCTCGACGCTGATCAAATCGGGCTTGGCGATGGTGGCGGGCGACAGCGACGGCGCGCTGACCATGGTGCGCAAATTGGTCTGTTCGGGCTTGGCCATGACGGTCATTTCAATCTCCTGTCTGCACGCACGACCAGGATCGAGCGCAACGAAAGCTGTTTTGCGAGCCGCTATTCGGCGGGCACATGTTTGGTGGCGACGGCGTGACCGGCTTTCTTTGCGCGGTACTCGCTGTAGGCGGCGATCAGCATGTCCTCGTCGCGATATTGCGGCACCCAGCCGAGCTGACGCCCGGCCTTGGACACGTCGAGCACGCAGTCCTCGTCGGCGATCAGATACTGTTCCGGGTCCATGATCGGCATGTTCAAGAGGTCGAGCAGGTCCAGCGTGCGCTTGACCGCCCAGCCCGGTGTCGGGATCAGGATCGATTTCGAGCCGGCATGCCTGATCAGATCGCCGAGCAATTTCTTGACCGGCGGCGGGTTGAGCGAACCCAGATTATAGGCCTCATTAGGCACACCGGCCTTCCAGGCCGCGCGCGCGGCCTCGGCACAGTCGAACACCGAGATGAACTGATAGGGGTTCCTGCCCGAACCGATCATCGGCACCGGAAAATTCCAGTCGATCAGCTTGAACAGTTTCTCCAGAATGCCGAGCCGGCCGGGGCCGATGATCAGTCGCGGGCGAAACAGCGAGATCGACATGCCGCGCTTGCGCCATTCGGCGGCAAGCTCCTCTGTCTTCTGCTTCGACCAGCCATATTCGCCCAGCGGCGCCACCGGGTGCTCCTCGGTCATCGGCTGCGTGACCGTGTGGCCGTAGATCATGTCGGTCGTGTAGTGGACGAGTTTTGACGCACCGGCTCTGTCCATGGCCTGCATGATGTGCTCGGTCCCATGAAAATTCACCGGGAAGAAGAAATCGTGCCGCTTGGCGCGCACCTGGATCGGCGACAGCATCTTGGCCGACAGATTATAGACCATGTCGTCGGCCTTCAGCCCAACCGCCGCGACCGATGCAGGATCGGTGACGTCGCACTGGACAAAGCGGACAGTGCGGTAATGCGGCAGGTCGCTTTTGACGATATCGGCGACGACGACCTCTTCACCATCGGCCACAAGTTTCGGGGCGAGATGGCGGCCGACGAAACCGTCGCCGCCGAAAATCACATGTCTCATCGAACAGTCTCGTTTGCTTGGATCTTGTCAGGCGTGATGGAAGCCGTCTGGTCTTCATGCCCTCGCTCGCCCAAATCCCGGCCACTTTGGGCGATCAGCACCGTGCCGACGCAGATGAAGGCGATGCCGGCGATGCGCCAGCCATTGAGGTCCTCGCGGAAGACGAAATAAGCGAAGATGGCGACGGCAACATAGGCGAGGCTGAGGAACGGATAGGCGAAGGAGAGCTCGACCTTGGACAGCACATAGAGATGCGATGCCATCGAGATGACGAAGGTACACAGGCCAAGGAACACCCAGGGGCTGAAAACGATCTGCAGCAACTTGACGAGCGGATTGACGCCCTCGAACGAGATCGGCCCGAGCGACATCATGCCTTGCTTCAGCATCAGCTGCGCGGCGGCATTGGTCATGACTGTAAAGAGAATGAAGACGATGTATTTCATGTGTTCCAAGCCACCCCTTCACGCTTGCTATTACAAACCCGCAAACATTTGGTGAAGTCCCAACAATATTTTGAGTAAATCGCGTTATTAAGCATCAATTAACCAGGAATTATTCGAGTTTTATCTATTCGGCCGCCTCGACCGAGCCTCGTCGCGCATCCAACCTCTTCGCGGTGCGCGCCCAGAAGTCAGACATGAAGGCGTGGTCGCGGAGCGCTTCCAGCCGCTGCCATTCGGGAAAGGACGAGGCGAATATCTCGGCGGCCATGCGGGCGTCCTTGTATGGATTGACCGCGCCGCCGGCCTCGACCGTGATGCGGTCGAGTTCCCGCAGCAATGTCAGTGTCGCGGCACCCCTGTTGGGGAAATCCAGCGTCAGCGTGTAGCCAGGGCGCGGGAACGACAGCAGTGCCGGCGAGCGGATGGAGCCAAAGCGCTTCAGCACGGTGAGGAACGAGCCCTGCCCTGCTTGCCTTGCAGCCGCCAGCAATGCCGGCACGGCCTCGCGCGCCGTCTCTTCCGGCACCACGCTCTGGTGCTGGAAAAGCCCTTTCGGCCCATAAAGCCGGTTCCAGTCGCGCACGCCGTCGAGCGGGAAGAAGAAGCCCTGATATCCGGCCTGGCGCGGCACCGTTGCCCGGCTCTTCCTCCACCTGTAGGCAGCGTTGAAGGCGGTCAGGAACGGCCGGTTGAGCACATTGAATGGCGGCTGGACCGGCACCGAGAAATTGCCACCGGCGCGCGAGGCGGCATGCGAGCCGTGCTCGGCGTGATTACCAGTGAACAGCAGGCCGCGACCGCTGTTGCGGCCATCGGCCAACTGGTCGATCCAGGCGACCGCATATTCATTGGCTTGATCGGCCGCCTCGGCCAAACCGAAGAATTCGTAGAGATCGCGAAACGGGGTCGCCTTTTCGACGATGTCGAGCGAATGCACCCGCATCAGCCGGATCGAGGCCGACAGGATGAGGCCGGTCAGCCCCATGCCGCCGATCGTTGCCGCAAACAGCCGCGCATTGTCCGATGCCGAGCAGCGGTGGGTCTTTCCGTCGGACCTGAGCAGCGTGAAGCTCTCGACATGGCAGCCGAATGTCCCGCGCCGATGATGGTTCTTGCCATGCACGTCGTTTGCGATGGCGCCACCCAGCGTGACGAATTGGGTGCCGGGCACAACCGCCGGGAAGAAGCCGTGTGGGGCAGCGTGGGCGATGATGTCGGACAACAGCACGCCGGCATCCGCCTCGAGAACACCGGTTTCGGCGTTGAAGGCACGAATCCGGTTCAGCGAGCGCATGTCGACGACCGCGCCGGCCGCGTTCTGGCAGGAATCGCCGTAGGAGCGGCCATTGCCATAGGCAAGCAGTGACGCTGGCTTGGCCTGACCGCCCTTCAGCAGCGAGATAGCCTCGTCGGCACCGATGGCGCGCGGCGCCGGCGGCGTAGCAAGGCCAAAGCTCGGGAACCGCTCAGTGGCCATGCCTACCAGCCCCCGATGACCAGCATCACTGCACCGATCAGCACAACGATCTGGCTGCGCCAGTCGCGGATGATGAAGACGACCGGATCGTCATGCATCTCGTTGCGGCGCGCCAGGATCCAGACGCGCATGGTGAGATAAAGCACGATCGGTGCCAGCGGCCAGATCAGCCATGGATGCGGATAGAGCTCGCGCACCGCGACACTGTCCATGTAGAGCGCCAGCACCAGCGCCGAGGAGAAGGCCGAAGCCATGCCGGCCTGGGCGACGATCTCCTGGTCTTCGGTGCGATAGCCGCGGCCGGCAATGCGCTCGCCAGGCGGAATGGCGGTGGTGCGCAGTTCGACGAAGCGCTTCACCAGCGCCAGCGACAGGAAGAAGAAGATAGAGAAGGCCAGTAGCCAGAACGAGACGTCGACGCCGGTCGCCGCCGCACCGGCCAGGACGCGGATCGTGTAGAGGCCGGCGAGTGTCAGCACATCGACCAGCAGCATGCGCTTGAACGACAGCGAATAGGCCGTCGTGACGACCATATAGCCGCCGAGCACAGCCATGAATTCGGGCGACAGGAACAGCCCGGTGCCGATGCCGATCGCCAGAAGCACCGCGATTGCGCCAAGTCCGAACGGGATCGACAGCGCACCGCTGGCGAACGGCCTGTTGCGCTTGGTGAGGTGTTTGCGATCGAGCGCGAGGTCGAAGAAATCGTTGAGGATATAGATGGCCGACGCCACCGCACTGAACGAGACGAATGCCAGCAGGCATTGCCAGATCATGTCGGTGTTGAAATATTCATGCGAGAGCACCATCGGCACTGCGATCAGCGAATTCTTCAGCCACTGATGGACACGCAGCATCTTGACGATGGTCCGCAAAGTCGGCTTCGGCGCCGGCATCGTCTCGGCGCCATGCGCTGCCTGCCAGCGCGCGGCATGGCGGTCGGGCGCGACGACGATGGCGTTGCGCGCTGCATCGAAGACCTGGAGATCGTGACGGCTGTTGCCGGCATAGTCGAAACCGCCATCGCCATAGGCTGCGATCAGCGAAGCGCGCTTCCTGCCCGAGGTGAGATTGGCGAGACCATCGGTGGCCAGCACCTGGTCGAAAATGCCGAGATGGGCCGCGATGGCGTCGGCGAACTTGCGCGGCGTACCGGTTGCCAGCACGATCTTGCGGCCCTCGGCGTGTTCGGTCCGGAGGCGGCAAAGCAGCACTTCGCGATAGGGCAGCGATGCCGGATCGATGTCGATGCGTTGCGCGATTGCCTGCTTCAGCCGCGCCGGCCCGCCGGCGATCCAGAACGGTACCAGGAAGATATAGAGCGGGTTCTTCTTGAGAAGGATGAACAGCCCTTCCCACAACAGATCGGTCGCGATCAGCGTGCCGTCGAGATCGACCGCAAGCGGTATTGCGTTCCTGTCCGACCGCGCATCCATGTCCGTTCTGCCCTGCCCGCGTAGAGTTGCGCGCCGCTTTCCGGCGTCTTGAGGCTGGTATAGCGGGCGATGGCGTAGCGAACGTTAAAACGCCCGGTTGCAGACGGCTGCCGTGACGGTATTTCCGGCGTCATTGTTAAGCAACTGCTACCGGAAACAATAAAAGGCCGAGCAAATGCCCGGCCCTCAAGATATGCAACCGGAATTACTTGATTCGGGCGACGCCGCCCGAGATTTCGATGGTTTCCGAACCGGTCAGAGCTTCGAGGTCGCCGTTCGGCAAGGTGACGAAACAGCCATTCGGGCAGAACTCAACCGTTTCGCCACCAGCCAGCGCGAGGTCGGTCTTGCTGCCGCCCTCGGTCACGACCAGCGTGCGGGTCTCGGCGTCCTTGTTGACCGCGCTTGCGGCATGGACCGAGCCGATGGCGGCGACCAGGGCGACGGCAGCGACGAGAGACTTCCACATGGTGCAATATCGGTGTTCCCACCGCCTCTGTTGCATTTCGCAAGGCAATTTCGCCTTTGCATGGGAGCTTATAGGAGATGGAAGCTGAACCGCAACTGAATGCCGCATTCATGCCGCAATCGGTTCCGGCAGGATCAAGGTCGACGGAGTCCCAGCTTAGTCCGGATCTGGCTTCTTGGTTTTGCGGGACTTGACCAGCCGCTTCTTCTCCGCCTCGGCTTCGGCCTTTATCTGCTCCTGTTCGGCGAAGTCGGCCTCGATCTTGTCGTCGTCTGTCGGCCACGCCTTGGGCTTATGGGCCTCGACCACGGCGCGCGGCGTCGAGGGCATCTCGATGTGTTCGCTGCTGAATTTTTCGAGGACGGCAAAACGGATGTCGTTCTGCGCGATGTTGCCATTCATCACATCGGCCAGGAACACGCGGATCTCGAATTCCAGGGCGGCAGGGCCGAAATTGGAAAACAGCACGAAGGGTTCGGGGTTCTTCAGCACCATCGGGTGGCTGCGGGCGATCTCCAGCAGGACGGCATGAACCTGCTTGACGTCGCTGCCGTAAGCGACGCCGACCTTGATGTCGACGCGGCCGAGCTTGTTGCGGTGCGTCCAGTTGCCGACGGCGTTGTTGATCAGGTTCGAATTGGGCAGGATCACCGATTGCCGCTGGAAGGTTTCGATCTCGGTGGCGCGCACGCTGATCTTCTTGACTGTGCCGCTGACATCGCCGGCAACGATCCAGTCGCCCACCTTGAATGGTCGCTCGGCCAACAGGATCAGGCCGGAAACGAAATTGGACACCACGTTCTGCAGGCCAAAGCCGATACCGAGGGAAAGAGCGCCGGCGACCAGCGCCAGGCTGGACAGGTCTATGCCCGCCGCCGAGATCCCGACCAGTGCCGCGAGCGCGACGCCGGCATAGCCGACCGCCAGCCTGATCGAGTTGCGCACGCCGGTATCGACCTTGCCACGCGCCATCACCGAACCGTCGAGCCAGCCCTGGAACCAGCGCGTCAGGAAATAGCCTATGATGAAGACGACGATGCCGGAGAGGATGCCGGTCACCGAAATGGTCACCGACCCGATGTTGATCCCGGTTGCGAGCTTGTAGGCCCAAGCCTGGATATCGCCCAGCTGGAAACCCCACATCAGCAGGATCAGCGGCAGGAACACCAGCACGATCATCACATTGATGGCAACGCTGACGACAAGGCCTAGCTGGTCGAGGGCCGTATCCTCGTAGCTGGATTTGGCCGACAGCCAGCGCCCGACGGTCGTGTTGGCGAAAGCACCCTCCTCGCCGATCGCCTGTGCCGACAGGAAACCGATATAGGCGGTGATCAGCGCGGTGCCGGTAACGACGACCTGCAGCGAAACGAACAGAGCGAGGCCGATGTAACCAAGCAGCGCCGCGACGATGGTGAAAAGACCGAGTGCAAGCGCCGTATAGCGCAGCCATGCCGGCCACGGCCGCCAACTTCCATCACGCGCCTTGAATGGCCTCAGCATCGCCATCAGGATCAGGATGACGCCGACGATGATGGTTGCGCCGAAACTGCGGGCAATGGTCAATGACAGCGGCGAGCCCATTTTGTCGTTGATCACCGACAGGAAGGTGTTGACGCTGATGACCACGGCCATGGCGGTGGTCAGGCGCACCAGCCAGCGCGCCGGCCCCGTTTCAACCGGGATAAGGCGCCAGTTCGGCAGCCGCGGCTCCAGCGCCGCATTGGTCAGCCGGTTGACGCAGAACACCACGCCGATGGCGGTCGCCAATGCATTGAGGAACAGGCCAATATCACCGCGCAACACATTGTAATAATTGAAGAAGAAAATCGTCGATCCCAGAAAGGCGGCAACCGCCAGCGTTGGCAGCAAGGTTGACCAGAAAGCCACCGATAAGCGGCTGAGATAGGACGGGTCTTCATTGGAGGGATCGGCTTCGAACACCCTCCCGAACAGCCGCCTGCCGCCGACCAGCAGCACCAGCGCCAGCCCGAGCGCCACGAAGGTCGCTGCGAGGATGGCCTGGAACTTGAACTTGAAAGCGAAGCTCAGCCAGGAAGACACCGCCTTGTACAGATTGGTGTATTCGTCCTGGGCGTCGGAGAACACCTGCGGGCTCAGCGCATCCGACAGCACGTAGCGTTTGGTCAAAAGGTTGCGGAACAACTCGCTGCGCATATTGCCGATCTTATCGATCAGCCCGCTGATGCGGAT
>NZ_RZOL01000171.1:0-12613 GCF_004022985.1 Mesorhizobium sp. M7A.F.Ca.ET.027.02.1.1
GCCTGTATCCTTTGGTAGCCCAGCATAGGCCGGTCCCATCTTACTGGCGCTATCGAAGCCCAGCCCCGCGACAACCATGCATTGGAACGCCAATGCCGCCCGATCGAAGTCGGATACTGGTTTCCCGGCAAGCACCTTCAGCGCGACGGCTCCGCCGCTCGTCACCATGTTGGCAAGGTGGAAAAGACCCTTACTGTAGGCGTCCCGAATCCCTGCCGGCACTTGTTGCCATTCGACCGACGAGATCTTCGCCTTGTCGAGGGCTTCGCTGTATTTGAGGCCCTTGCGGACGTATCCGAGAGTCGCGTTGACGAGCGCGCCGAGATCCGCACGAACTTTGGCGTCGCTTTGATGCGTGTCCTGGGCCAGCGAGCGAATGCCCGGATCGGCCGTCATGTCCAGCGAGCCCAGCCCCTTATTGTAGTCCATCCCATAATGCGCCTGCATCTGGGTCGCGGTCAGCCGATCGATATGGTTCGGCGACATGAAGCCATCGATGAAATGTCCCAGCGCGTCGGCGGCTCCTTGCGAATAATACTTCAGATCCGCAGGCGTCATCATGCTCTGCAGCAGCCCGTACTCGCGCATATGCAGCCGAACGGCGTCGCCTGCCTTGACGCCATGCGCCGTCGCGGTCTTAAGAATGCCTCCGTCCACGACATCGGACTTCATGGTTTCGAGAAGCATCTGCCGGATCGGGGGCGTGTCGTAGATCTTCTGCGCCATGGCCGGAGCGAAGGTGTTTCGCATCCAGCTTTGAATGGCAGGGTCGTTCTGTAACCGATCGATCCGCATATGGAACGATCGTAAGGTCTCCTTGTCGTTCGTGAAGACCGCCTTCGGACTCTTCTGCGCGACCTCTTCCTTGAGCCCGACATAGCGTCCGAGGCTCGACTGGAGATCGTAGAGGTAACGAACCTTTTGTGCCGGCGTCAGATTGACGCCCTTGCTCCACAAGCAATCGGGATTAGACTCGAAGTGGTTGTCGATCCGACCGATCTGCTCAAGCAGGACCTCGTTCTGAAGTCCGTCGACCTCTTTCATGAGCCCGTCCCATTTAGGGGAAAGCGCCGAGAGCGGTGGCAGAGGGCCGTTCGTCGTCAATGGAAGAGGCGCGATCGGCCCGCGCCCGAAGGGGTCCCTCGGGTTCGGTCGGCCAGGCCCCACCGGACCCTTCATGCCCGGCTGCGGATGCGGCCTCATGGACGGTGGGTATTGAAACGCCCGGGCATGGCCGCGGGGGTGGGGCGCCGCGGAGTCATGCCCCTTGTGCCACCCCGGCCAGTTCGGCGGGGGCATGTGATTGCGACCCCATTTCGCGCCGTCGACCCCGGCCGCCTCGGCGCCCTGGGGCGTGACGGCCAGCGCGGTGGAGCGATCGTGGTGACCGGGAAGCGCCCGATCGTCCGTCTTCGATACACCGAGCTGAAGCGCGGAGCCGGAAGGGACGTCGGTCCCGCCCTGCCCGACCGAAAGCTGGGTCCGACCCGGCATGTCCGTGTTGGCGTCGCCCGAATGTTGTCCAGCGCCGCTGGACCCCTCCTTAGAGTCGCGGCCGTGAAGGCTCGCCCGCTCGCCCGCCGATCTCGGCTTCGCCGCCTCACCCGAATGCGGCGGAGACTGCGGGGAAGCCGCTGTCGCGGACGAGCTGTCCGCCGACTGCCGGCTCTTTCCCTTAGCCGTGGAAAGCGAGGATTCGAAAGCCTTCTGCGATGTCGGGGAGCACGTGTCCGAGGTTCGCGGTGTCGTCGTCAGAATGTTGCTCATCAGGGCTCCGATGCTGAACACAGTATTGGCTCCTCCCGACCAAGTTCAAACTGAAACCGAGAACAGCCATGACGGTGTTCGGGGCGATTTCGACTCTGCATCGAGGCCTAACAGTCCTGCGCAGCCAAGGCGAGCCCGCCTGGCCGCCACTTGCGCTGTTTGAGGCGATGCTGCTGTCGATCTGGTACGACGGCGATGTCACGTTGTCTGCATATACACGCGTTGAGACCTGCGGCCGCTGATGTCAGCTGACCATGGCCACGGCTTTCCATTCCGCCATGGCCTGCAGGCGGTGAATTTGTGTCGCGAGAGCGGAGCGTTTTGAGCGAGGCGGGACGAAGAGATTGCGCAGAGCCGAGAAGATCGAAACGAAGCGTTGCAGTGCTCCTGGTGATCGGAAGCCTTGCATCATACGCTCCCGTTTTCGCAGCGGCACATGTGCATTCTCCGCCCGGTTGTTCAATCCCTTATGCGACCGATGCTCAACGTCCGGCATCACCTGTCGCCTGGCTGCTCCATAGGCCTAATCGGCCCGAAGCTGCGATTTTGGCCAAGTTGTGGAACGTTGCCGGAACGGATTGACCGGTATGGGTGAATTCACTCTTGCAATAGGAAGTGGATGTATGGGTTTGCGCGTTTCGTCCATCAGCGCGACCGTTCCGGGCGAAGCCGATCCGCAACACCGCCAAGAAAGGATTCCAGGAAGCGTTGCCGCTCGGAGCGCACTATCCGCTCCATCTCCTTGCGGCGCCAAGCTGCCAGATACGAAACCGCGTCGGAGACCGGGTCTCTCGGAAGCGCTTCCCGCAACCGACGGTGACATGAGAGCGGTGAAGTGGCGCCTGTGGCATGGGCGGGTCGATCGCGCGATCACCGATCTGGAGCAACTCTTGGAGAGGGTGAAGGCTTCGCAAGCAGATAGGTGGTCGCTCCACGGTGCTCACATGCTCATGCAGGTCAGGACGGCAGATCTCAACGGCGAGCTTCGCAATCGATTGCGGGCACCGTACCGACAGCCAGAGCCGAACGTGCCACCATTCAAGCCCAAGCCGCCTCTCCTTAGCGCCGCCTAACCCCAGAGAAGTTACCGGTCTCGGGGTGGGACTGATATACCGGCGCTCCTGCGCCAAGTCGCCATTGGTAGCGACCGAGATGCCACAACTTGCATTCACGGCTTCACCTGTATGAGCCGTGCGCCAGCGAAAAACATCGCGCCCGACCGCGCGGTTTAGACCTGGGGCGTGATGTCTTGTTGCGGGGTCGAGCCGCCGTTAAAGAAGTTCTTGGCCTTCTTGAATTGCTCGGTTGAGTTCTTATTCACTATCTCCTGCAAGTTTTTGTAATCGGGGCCGCCTCTGCGGATTCGGCGAGTCTGAAGGATGTTGGTAACCTCTCTATAGCTTATGTCGACGTTGACATAATGTGTCGACGAGCAAGAGGATTTCAGTTCAAGGAAATACTGATTGAACTCGATTTGTCGCAGAACAATTGCTCCGTAGTCGTAATATCCGCCTGCCCCGTTATCGAGAAGGTAGCTTTGATAGGTGCATGTCAGAGCCTTGTACTGCTGCGCCTTGCTGTTGGCACTGAAGGTCAGGTTGCCCATCTCCGTGAGGAAGGACTGGAAATCCGTTAGCAGAGACGCCCCGTCAGTGACGATCGCCTTCGCGATCAAGGAGAGGAACGTGGCTGAAACGGAGGTGCCAGCAAGCTTGTTTGAGTAACCTTTCTGTTTTTGCCCTTCGATCGAAAGATTGGGAATGTTGCCCACAACATTCGTCCAGGTGTTGATATCAAGTTTTTTCTCATCAACGTTAGGAAAATGGGTATGCATGTAATCGTGAATGAGCCCTCCTATAGCCAGAAGGTTGTCCTGATTTTCATTCATGATGCCGCTGTACGCCGGGTCATCGGTCTTCTGACCAATGAGGTGAAACTGTACGGCTCCTTGACCGTTGGCGATCGTTCGGTCACTGGGGCGCGCAGCACCTGGCTGGGCCAAAACCAGGGGCTTGGCGCCGAAAAACGCGCTCGCCGACTCATAGTTCTTGTCCGAATAGCTCTGTTCATGCCCTTGAAAATTCGCTGCGACCGCGTTCAACATGCTTATCTTCCTTTTCTGAGCGTTGCTGTGAAAAGCCGCAAAGTGCCTGGAGTGCGTAAACGCTTGAGCATCAGGTGATCTTTGCGTGTCTTCACTGGCTGTATACTAGTTTTTTCCGATCCCCACCTTTGCGTCAGGCAGACCTTTCTCTGCGCGCCGCCATTTTGCGATAGCGGAGCGGCGAGAGCCCATGGATCGCCTTGAAGGCCGTGGAGAAATTGTTGCTGTTTTCGTAGCCTAAGGATTCAGCGACCTCGGCCACGCTTTCATGCCCGCTTCGCAAACGGGCGGCAGCCTCCATCATCCGATAGTGCCGGAACCAGGTCATAGGCCCGCAGCCAAAGGCAGCCTCGAAGCGGTTAACCAGCGTTGTCTTGTTGGTCCCGGCTATGCGCGCCAGTTCGCCGAGGGCGATCTGCTGATCGACTCGCTGTGCCAGCAGAGCGCAAGCCTTCTGAATGAGGGGGTCGGCTGAGAAGAATAGCGGTGCAGAACGCCGCGCGATCTGAGCGACGCAGGCAGTCAGTCTGCTCACAACTTCCTGCTCGATCAGTGGCCACAACAGGTAATCGGAATACCCGTCGGAGAAAACCGCCTCTCGGTCCAGCCTGTCTTCGGAAACCAGAGCTAGTTGCACCAGTTCGGAAGGGAGCTTCGCATGACCGTACCCATGTTGCTCCCATTCGCGGCAATCGATGATGACGATTTGCGCGCAGCGCCCCGGCCGCAACGAACGGTGCTCAAGAATATCGATCTGCCGCACTTCGTTGGGCAGAATGCCAAAGATCCGAGAACTCGCAATTTGTGCCAAACACTTACCTGCCAACGGGTCGGGGCCAAGATACGCGGCCAGAATCGATGCATGCACCTCGGTAACACCCTGAGAACATGGCCTGCGAAGGCCTTGACGCGGCCGAACGGCGGTCGAAGAAGGTGGGTCTTGGTTTGTGTAGTTGGGTGGAAGTGTGAATACCTTCTTCACAGCAGATGCTCGCTCGACGTCGGCGCGCGTCGGTTTCACTGAGTTGGCAGCGGAACCAGCATCGTGTCCCGACGGACGAGGGGGTAATGAACTGGCTCGGTCCTGAGGATAGGGCCAGACTTCGATCGCATCACGCTTCTTCCCTTGGCGAAGCATCAGCCGTTTGCCCTCTCATTGTCGATGGATGCGCCAACTCTGTTCCCGCCGCCGCTGCAGCGGCAATCTTGTGGCGCAACCAGTGATGCTCTGGGTCGCGATGGCAGCGCTCGTGCCAAATTAGCCCAACCTCGTAAGGCGACAGTTCCACCGGGGGATCGAGAATCGCTAGGGGGAGCAAGGCGGCGATCCGTGTCGCGACGCGGTGTGGCACAATCAGCACCAGATCGGTCGCCGCGATGGCCACAGCAGTCGTCAGGAGATTGGACACCAGCACCGGATCGCGATCTTGGAGGTGTAAATTGGCCAGATCATCATGTACCCGGCCGAAGCCATCCTTCGAATCCGAGCCAATGGCGGCGTGGCGCAGGGCAGCGAAGGTCTCGATCGTCCATTCCTGCGCCAGGGCTGGGTGGTCGCAACGTAGCAGGCAGGCGAAGCGGTCAGTATAGAGCCTGCGCCGAAAGAAGCCCGGTGGCGTGCCACCGGTCTGCCCAACAGCCAGATCGATCTCGCCTTGCTCAAGCCGCCGGAGCGCGCCTGTTAGAAACGAGCCGGTTACGATGTCGAGATTAGGCGCGTGCTCGCGCAGGAGGGGTAGGAGAGGCGGCAGCAAGATCAGGGCTTGATGGTCGGGTATCGCCATTATTGTCTTTGATCGCCTTTCCCCCTGGCGGTTCACCATCCCGCGGAGCGCATCCAACACCGGCGGCAGCATTTGGGCCAACCGTTCGGCCTGCGGCGTCGGGACCAAGCCGCTCGAGCCGCGAACCAAAAGATCGTCCTTGAAAATGCCACGCAGCCGTGTCAACGCTCGGCTCATCGACGGTTGGCTCAAGCGCACGTGCCGAGCCGCATGCGTGACGTTGCGGTGCTCCAGCAGCGCCTCAAGAGACAACAGTAAGTTCAGGTCAATGGACGCCAGCATTTTCTGTTGCCGTGCGGCGCGAGCGCCCTCGACAACCAGTCGTGGCCGCTCACCCGTCTTTGAAGAAATCTGCCGACGGCAAGAGAGCTCACCCATGTCTTTTTCCTCTTGTTTTAATATGGAAGAATGTGCTCAAGCTAACGTCTTGAGATCTGGCGTGCGGTGTGGGTCGATGCTGCTTAGCACATCAACGATGTCGCCAACCGGGTTGGTCGACATATTCATACACGGTTGTCTCGATCAGCGAAGCGATGACAGTCGAATGCTCGACACCGACGGACCCGGCGACCAGAGCCCTTATTGCGGATCGGCTCAACTAGTTTGACGAGTGGGCGCAGCCGCGAGTTCTTCGCTTGCCAGCACAATCGGCTACAATCCAACTGTAGTTGGTCGGTTCATCGCCATCGGGCTTACCACAGCACATTAACCAAGCCTCGCCGCGGCGAGGCCGGGATGCTGCCCTGATTCACTTGGTCGCGATCAGCCTCATACTGGCAAGTCCGCCGCCTCGAGTTTGGCGAGAAAGCCGCTGCACCATCGATAGACATCGTGGCCTTTGAGACTGTTCTTCATTGCGCTCCAACGGTCTTTCCGTTCCTCTGGTGACATGCGAAATGCCTTTTCCGTGGAGGCCGCCACAGCCTCTGGGTCATAGGGATTGACGAGCACCGCTCCCTCCAACTGGCCAGCGGCGCCGGCAAATTGCGAGAGCACGAGGACGCCCGGATTGCTTGGGTCTTGCGCAGCCACGTATTCCTTCGCCACCAGGTTCATGCCGTCGCGGAGCGGCGTCACTAGACCAACGCGTGCCATTCGGTAGAGGCCGGCCAGTTCCAGCGGGCCATGGGAACGATTGGTGTAGTGTACTGGTACCCAATCGATGGTTCCAAGTTCCCCATTGACACTTCCCACCAGTTCGGCGATGTGCTTTTGCAGCGCTAGATAGGCCGGTATTTCCCCGCGGGATTTCGGGGTAATCTGCAGCAGTAGCGTCTTGCGGACGCGATGACTGTTACGATCAAGGAAATGGCGAAACGCCACAATGCGCTGATCGATGCCCTTGGAATAATCCAATCGGTCGACACCAATGGCGACGTCACAGCCAGCGGTCTTCTTGTAAACTTCCTGCAGATCCCCGTCGCGCGTCGCTAGCTTTGCGAGGCTCTCGAACTTGGCCGTGTCGATACCGATTGGAAAAACCCCGCAGCGAAACTGTCGCCCTTTGACTAGGCAGCTACCGTCTTTCATGAGACGCCCTAGGTTTCGGCGGCTTAGACATTCGGCGAAGTTGTTAAGATCGTCGTCGGTTTGAAAGCCGACAAGGTCATAGAACGAAAGCGCTTCCAGTAATTCTTCGCAGAGCGGCACGGTGGCGAGGATGTCCGCCGGCGGCCATGGTATGTGCAGGAAAAAGCCGATCCGGTTGCGGCAGCCGCGCTCGCGCAGTTCTTTCCCTAGAGGGATCAGGTGATAATCTTGCACCCATATGACGTCGTCCTCGCGGTGGAGCGGCATCAAAGATTCTGCGAAGAGTCGGTTGACGCGGTAGTATCCTGACTTTCTCGCGTCGTTGTATTCGGCGAGGTCGACACGGCAGTGGAAGACCGGCCAAAGAACCCTGTTGGCGAAGCCGTAGTAATATTCGTCCAGATCCTTCTCCGAGAGATCGGCAAGGGCATAGGTGATGCCGTTGGCCTCCTGCATCGTCGGTGACACCTGTTTCTTCTCGGCTTTCACCTTCCCCGACCAGCCCATCCAAAGGCCGCCTCGTTGCTTGAGCGCAGCGTTCAGCGCAATGGCCATTCCGCCCGGGGGCACTGACCCGTGCTCGTCGGGCAGCGCAACCCTGTTTGACACGATGACCAGTCTACGATCTCCACCGTCCCCACCGACACTCATAATGTTCTTCATGATCACTCCTGTTGCCCGCCAGCTTTTTGGCTTTGATCACAGCCAAGTTAGGGACGGTCATCAGGTGGGACAATCTCATTAGGCGTATGGCAGAATAGCGGATACAAATAGGCACTAAGCGGGGCAGGAACTGAGCTCCCAAAGCTTCGGTTTTGGATCATGTTTTTCCTGATTTAACTGAAAGCGTGGGCCGATTCCCTACGACCACTAGTGTGGCAGACCGGCGCCTCCGGGTTCGCGATGAGCGCATCATCCATCATCCTCCCAACGGTCCCAGAGCTTTGTCACCACGTGACGTTGCCCCCAGTTTCTATCCAGTTTTGAGTTCGTTTCCGGCGTGGGTTGTGCCCTGCTGGGCGGGTGAAGCGACGGGCGCTGGCGCGGAGCCTTTGGCATAGCGCAGCGCGAGCGACCGTCGCGGATTGAAGGTGCTGGCGAACTCGGCCGGGGTCTGCCAGGCGATTTGGGAGTGCGGCCGCGCGGTGTTGTAGTCGGCGTGCCACAGGGCGATGGCTACGCGCGCCTGAGCCAGCGAGGTGAACAGCGTCTCGTTGAGCAGTTCATCGCGCAGTCGGCCGTTGAAGCTCTCGATGAAGCCATTCTGCATCGGCTTGCCGGGCGCAATGTAATGCCATTCGACGCGGTTCTGATCCGCCCAGGCGAGGATGGCGTTCGAGGTGAACTCGCTGCCATTGTCGCTGACGATCATCCTCGGCCGGCCCCGCTGGTGATGAGCCGGTCCAATTCGCGGGCAACCCGCATGCCCGAGAGAGACGTATCAACGATGAGTGCCAGCCACTCTCTCGTGCAGTCGTCGACGACGGCCAGGATGCGGAAGCGGCGCCCGTCGGTGAGCTGGTCCGATACGAAGTCGAGCGACCAGCACTCGTCGGGCCTCAGCGGCACCAGCATCGGCGCCCTGGTCCCGATCGCCCGCTTGCGGCCGCCACGGCGGCGAACGGCGAGCTTCTCCTCCCGATAGAGCCGGAACAGCTTCTTGTGGTTCACGACCAGGCCCTCCCGCCTCAGCATCACGAGAAGACGCCGGTAGCCGAACCGGCGACGCTCTTGCGCGATCGCCTTCATCCGCTCGCGAACGTCGCGGTCGTCCGGCCTGCTGGTCTCGTAGCGAACCGTCATGCGGCAACAGCCGATGGCTTTACACGCCCGCCGTTCGCTCATCCCTAAGCCTTCCTTCAGGCGAGCGACAGCTTTCCGCTTGGCCGCGGGCGGGAAAAAGACGTCGCGCCGCTGCATAGTCTGGCGCCTGACGGTAGATCACGCAATCGCGCACGAAATCGCATGCCTGCGCGGCCGCGCGCCTGACCGAGAAGCCATCATCCGAATAGGCGCGTTCCATCGCCGCGCGATGGATCTCTATTCAAGCAAAGAAGGCGCGGTCGGCCGGAGCCCAGTCGCCTGCGTCGGGCACACGGCCACCAAAGTCCTGCTTGATTTCCTGGTCCAGCTCATCAAGCCAATTCAGCCATATCCGTTTGAATATCTCGTTCTCGGTGCGACGTAGCGCGTCCCGCGTGAAGTTCGTCCGCTCACCTTCCGGGCGTGTCAGGCCCAAATGAAGAGGCAGGATGTCGACTGTGTTTGGGCTCAGAACCTCCTTCCCCCAGACCGCATGGCCGCGGCTGGTTGAGAGCTTCTGGCCGTCGAGCAGGTAGAACTCATTCACGTGATAGCGGATGCGCGGCGTCCAGTGGGAGAACACCTTGGCATAAAGAGCGGGGTAGAGTAGCGCGTGGTAGAAGGAACTGTCGAAACCCAAGAAATGGACGATCTGCCAGTCATTGCTGGGCGTCGCCGCATTCCAGTCGCGACCAAACCTTCCGCCGGCGGCCGATTTATAACGTCGCCGTCATCTTGCCGCTAGGGCCAATAGGCGGGCTCCGCACCGGAAATTAGGGACGGCCGGCAACCCAAGTTTACGGACTGTGGCGCGGAAACGGCTCTTGCCACCTCCTCGCAGCGCGAGTCTGAAAAAGATGCCTTCGGAAGGCGCGGCCTCCAGGAGGTCTCTCCCGTCTTGCGGAAGATCGAGGCGAGATTCGGATGCCTTCTTCACTCACTCGAGGCGCAGCGCTAAAGACGGTCACACAGCTAGGTCGGGGACATGTATGTGGCCCATCCTGCAGCATCACGAGCCTGACGATTTTGTCCTCGCGCCGGCAAGACGCATTCGGTCAGCAGCTTTGTCGAGGCTGCCGTCAGGAGGTTCGGGAAGGAGATATTCCGGGAAGGCGAAGGCGTTGACGAGGTGGGCCGCAACGCAGGAACAACCTGGCACTGATCCAAACAGACAAACGTTTGTTTCGGGCCGTACCTCTGCTCCCATGATTTGCTCAAGAGAAAATGTCGCCGACCCGGTCGTAGTCTGCATCCTCATGCGGACCCAGCTCTCCTGAAGTAGACGACATCTCATGCCAATCTTGGCGGCAACCGTCGCGATCATACAGTTTGGACTGCCACTCCGCGATGGAGACAAGTATGTCGACATCTGGTCGCGTCAGGTATGACGTATTGAACTTACGCCGCTTGCTTTCGCCGAATGCAAGATTGCCGTTGCGGAGAAGCCCCTTTAGATCCTGTCGTCAATGTCCGCATTTGCCTCCATCCACCGCCGGTTGTCGAGTCCGTGACAATTGTGCTTGGCCGGCCGGACTCTCAACGCGTTGAGCAAAGATGCAGATCTGAGCCTTTTTTGTAGTTGGCACAACTTTTGATAGGACCGTTGAGGGGCAGCAGGGGCTGTCCACCGATCTTGTTGTGGTGGGTGATGTCGAAAATTCCAGTTTTGTCATTTAACTTCTTTGGGACCGAGCGTGTTGATGCGCCCGCTTGGAAACTATGAAACGTTTCCCCTTCCATGGGCGCGGCGCCACTGGTCGCGACGTACTCGCCTTCACTGTCCGCCACTGGAGCCGGCAGCCGGTGCGGCTCGCGATCATCATGGCTGCGATGCTTGCCTCCACGCTGGCTGACGTGCTGATGCCGGTCTATTCAGGTCGTCTCATCGATGCTGTTGCAGGTGGCGCTGCTGTGGCAGCACCAGCCTGGCATTCGGCCCTTGCAGCCTTCTCTGTACCGATTGCGCTTGCGCTCGCTGCCATTGCCATGCGCCACATCGCCTTCATTGGCCTGAACGACCTTTTGCTGAAGATGATGTCTGATGTCGCGAACGAAGCGTTCTATCATGTCCAGCGCTTTTCGACAGACTGGCATGCGAACAGCTTCGCCGGCTCGACAGTGCGCAAGATAACGCGCGGCATGTGGGCGCTCGACCCCCTAAACAGCACAATATTGGTCGCGCTGTTCCCGTCCTTTATCATCTTGGTAGGTTCGACGGCGCTGCTCGGCTGGCACTGGCTGGTCATGGGGCTGATCTTTGCTTGCGGCTCTCTGATCTATCTTGCCTTTTCGATTTCGCTGTCGCTCAGCTATGTCGCGCCGGCGGCGAGCCTTGCCAACCAATCGGACACAAAGCTCGGCGGCGCGCTTGCGGACGCGGTCAGTTGCAACGCTGTGGTCAAAGGCTTCGGCGCCGAGGTACGCGAAGACGCGCGCCTTGCAAATATCATGACCAAATGGCGGCACCGCACGCGCAGGAGTTGGGTGCGCGTGACGAACATTGGCTCAATCCAAGGCGTCACTTTGGTTGCGCTCAGGGTGGCGGTGATCGGATATGCCCTGCTTCTGTGGTCGCATGGACAGGCAACGCCTGGCGAGATAGCCTATGTACTCACGTCCTTCATCGTCCTCCAGGGCTATCTGCGTGATGCCGGCATGCATGTCCGCAACGTGCAACGCTCAGTTAATGATATGGAAGAACTGGTGGCCATCCACAATCAGCAGCTGGATGTTGCCGATCGTCCAGAGGCCAAGCCGATCCGGATCACGACGGGCCGCATCGATTTCCAGAACGTCCACTTCCGCTACGCCAACCATCCCCTGCCGCTCTATAGCGAATGTTCGCTGTCGATTGAGGCTGGCGAAAGGGTTGGGTTGGTTGGGCCCTCCGGTTCCGGCAAGACAACATTCGTGAAGCTCATCCAGAGACTCTACGACCTGAGCGGCGGCCGGATCCTGATAGACGGTCAGGACGTCTCCGAGGTGACCCAAGAGTCCCTTCGTTCGCAGATCGCGATCGTGCAGCAGGAGCCTATCCTGTTTCACAGGTCGCTTGCCGAGAACATCGCCTATGGCCGGCCTGGCGCGAGCCAGGCCGAGATTGAGCAAGCGGCACGGCTGGCCAGTGCGCACGACTTCATCGCGCCCCTGCCGAAGGGCTATGGGACATTGGTCGGCGAAAGGGGTTTGAAGCTCTCCGGCGGCGAGCGCCAGCGCGTGGCGATCGCGCGCGCCTTCCTCGCGAACGCGCCGATCCTTATCCTGGATGAGGCCACATCGAGCCTCGATTCGGAATCCGAGGTGCTCATTCAACAAGCGGTGGATCGGTTGATGGTGGGTCGAACGACACTCGTCATCGCACACCGGCTGTCGACAGTCCGCTCGCTCGATCGGCTGCTCGTCTTCGATCGTGGCCGCATCATGGAGGACGGCGATCATGCCGCGCTGATCGATCTCGATGGTGGCATTTACCGCCGCCTCTTCGAACGGCAGGCGTTGGAACTAGCGAAGGGCCTGGCCTGAGCTCCAACCGGGTTGCGCGATGCGCCGAGCCGTTGCCGGAGAGGCGTGTGGCAGTGAGGCCTTACCGACGAGCCGGGGGCGTTACGGCCGGCAAAACCAGCAC
>NZ_RZOL01000172.1:0-12560 GCF_004022985.1 Mesorhizobium sp. M7A.F.Ca.ET.027.02.1.1
CATGCCGACGCCGCAGGCGGTGAATATCAGGCCGGCCATGAAGATGCGGTTGGCATGTTCATAGATGCGCCGCTGCAGGCATTTCGTGTCGAGCAGCAGCGAGAGCGCCCGCATCTGCAAGGCAATGCCGGCCAGGATCGGCAGGACGGCGACAAGATGGTAGGTCTGCCAGGGGATCGGGTTGGCGGCCCAATGCGTGATGAAGCCCAGCGAAAACGCCAGCAGGATGCCGACGGCGGTGACGGTGCCGTTGCGGAAAACCGTTTCGACCAGGTCTTCCCTGGGGTCCTGCTCGTCCAAAGGTCTCTCCCCGCGTTTCGCGGTCAGAATAGACGCTCGGAAAATCTCTGTACACCGCCCGGTCTGCCGCCCGGCCCAATCCTTTCTGCGCTGAATCGGCCGATGGAGCACGCACCGCTACCATTCCGAGAACAGAAGAGGGGCACGCATGGGCCCCTCTGTTGCTGAAACGGTCCTCCCCTCTAAAGACGGCAATAGTGGCGGTAACCGTCGCGGCCGAGATAAGTATCGGAGTCCGCGTCGTAGCTGGCGTAACGATCGTAGCAGCGGCGGACATGCCACGAGCCGCCGCCTTCGTCGACATAGACGGTGCGCGGCTGGGCGAGCAGGCTGCCGAGGACAAAGCCGCCGACGCCGGCCGCAATGCCGATGCCGAGGCCGTGATTGTGGTGATGGCTGTGAGCGGCCGAAGGCTGCACGGTGCCGGCCAGCGTGGCTGCGGCGACGGCGGTGGCGATAAGGCCGGAAACGAGTGTGTTCTTGAACATGACGATCTCCTTGCTTCATTGACCGAGGCGATCCATCCGCCTCTTGATCATCTGTCGTCGCAGCCAGGAAAAAGGTTCGAATCTTTTGTCGATCTTCTGGGACCGAAGGTCTTTGTGACGGCGACGGGAAGAGGTTGGCGAGAACATTGACGATGCAGATCTCCCCGATGGACGTCTACGCTATGCACATACCTTCTGATCTGCCCGATGCCTGATTACCACGTGGTTCCCCCAATCCGTCGCTGCTTCGCAGCGCCACCTTTCCCCCCTCCGGAGGGAAAGGAAAGGAGCGTTGCTGGACGAGCGTTAACGGCAAAAGCTTGGCGCCTTTCCTCTACCCCGTCGATCGGGGGAGAGGTGGCTCGGCGAAGCCGAGACGGAGTGGGGGTCGACCAGCGCCGCAAAAGGCAATGCATGCGCCAAGCTGCCATGCACCCTATCGCCAAAGACCAGTTGTTTGGAAATGTGTGCATGCCGTAGCTTGCGGGCGAGATCGCTAGCTTTGCCCGCCCTACTTCGCAACGCCAACGCAAAAAGGGCGGCCGAAGCCGCCCTCTTGGGAGAACTGGGTCCCTCCATCAAAGGAAAATGATCACCCTGCCGTGCCTGTGGTGATGGTTGTGGTGGTGGTTGTAGTGCTTCCACCAGAACTTCTTGAAGTGCTTCTTGTGATGGTGGTTGTGATGATGGCCGTGCATGCCGTGGGCGGACGACGTGCCGACAGTGCCGGCGAGCGCGCCGGTGGCGACGAAAATGGCGACGAGGCCTGAGGTAAGAGTGCGCTTGAACATGATGATCTCCTGGATCCTTGATCGAGGCGACCCATTCGCCTCTAACCATCAGTCGGCGCGGCGCGGCAAAAGGTTCGATAGGTCGAGGAGATTTTTTGTGGGGCCTTTGGCCCAAGCGAATAGTGAATAGCGAATAGCGAGTAGGAAAAGGCAGGAACGCCACTTACCAATCGCTACGTTGCCGTTCCCTATTCGCTATTCGCTATTCGCTACTCACTATTCGCTCTCTCTCACCCCATCCCCGTGACATGGCGCAGCCAGAACGCCAGCGCGATGAAGCCGATGATGGTGGTGACGCCGGTCCAGTCGACATTGGCCTTCTTCACATCGCTGATGATTTTCACCAGCAGCATCCAGGCCACGAAGATGATCGGGAGAATGATGACTAATCTGATCATGCCACACCCCTGCGCAAAGCGATTGCACCTCCCCTAGATGTAGGAAGCAATCTAGCGGTTTTCAGGATGCTCTCGTCGACGGGCCACGCGGCATGCCGGGAAAAAACGGAGTTTTGTCTTTACTGGCGCAACAAATATGCTAACCGGAGCGCCGTGCCCTTGTAGCTCAGCTGGTAGAGCAGCGGTTTTGTAAACCGAAGGTCGGCGGTTCGATTCCGTCCGGGGGCACCAGCAAAAGTGCGGCAATTGAGTAAATTCAGACAGTTAATCTATTGTCATCGAGTTCGATCCGCCGCCTGATCCACGTTGGAAATCATGCACTTACCCGCGAGAATATCCGCCCCGGAGCATCACCATGTGGAAAGCCCGCCACCGTGCGGCGGCGGGATTTATTGAAGATTAGAACGGCACCTTCCACGCTCCGCTCTCGAATTTCTGGATAATGCCCGCGTCGAAACCTGACTGCCATTCCTCGCCGGCGTTGAGTTTCATTCCAGAGGTTGTGGCGGCGCCGGTGTTCGGCCGCGGAAGTCCGGAGCTCCTCGCGGGATGCCTGTTTGCACCGGCCTTCCTGATACCTAGTCGCCGAATTCAGGCGCAGCAACTTAGTCTACAGGTGTGACTTCCTAGCTACATACAAAGTTGCAGGCTCATCGATATAAAGCGCTTGGCGATTTGATGGGGATTTCATGAAAGCTTTTTTGCTCGCTTCATTCGTTGCGCTTTCGGCGGCTCCGGCCATCGCTGCCGATATGATGACCGCTCCTGTCGACACCCCTGAATGGACTTGGCAAGGGCCATACGCCGGCGTGTTCGGCGCCGGAACGTTGGAACATTACAAGATCTATGAGCCGGGCGCCCAGGCTGGCGCAACGCACAACGTCGGCTCGGCCGCGGTCGGCGGCTTTGCAGGCTATAACTTCCAATCCGGCAAGATTGTCTATGGCGTTGAAGGCGAGCTTGGCTACCGCTTTAAGAAGAACACCTTCGACGATATTCCAGGCCCAGGCGTTCTCGACGCCTCCACAGGTTTGTTCGGATCCGTAAAGGGTCGCGTTGGCATGGACATCGGAGCCTACATGCCGTTTGTCACGGCTGGTGTAACCGCCGCAAAGCTGAAGACGTTCTATCCAGGTGGAAACGCCGAGCGGGATGCAACTTTGGTCGGTGGTATTGTTGGAGCAGGCATCGACGTCGCTCTCACACACAACGTGTTCTTGCGAGGCGAATACGACTTCTCCTTCTTCGGCAAGAAGTCGCTTGAATATTGCGGCGGCGGATGCACGCTGGAACACACGCTTCAGACGCACGATTTCCGCGTCGGCATCGCGATGAAATTCTAACTGTTCAGCGCGTCTCCGACGTTGACGCGCTCCGCAGGAATAGCAAGACCAAGGTCCAGCTTGTGAATGGCATTCCGCGGGCGCAATGTCGCCAAGAACCCGACGGCCAGGGGCCTGGATCGCAAATAGTTCGCGGTTCAGGCCCTTCGTCCGTTCCGGACAATGCTATGGGGCTCTTCTGCCGGGTGCTCCGGCCCTTGTCGTGCTGGGCCGGTCAAGTTCCACCTGATGAACGTAGCATCCTTCCCGGTGACTTCCCGCACCGCCTTTAACAGCACCTCATGCAGGACGCGCTCTTTCTGTAATGGTCGCAATGCGGCGATATGAACGGCTTGATGATGCTCAGGTGCAGCGCTTCCGCCGCCACGAGAAAGCGCTCGATTTCAGCCTGTGATAACCGCTTCGAAGGTTTTGACCGAGCCATTGCGACACCTTTTAAGAGTCGCCTCACCCGAGGACAATATTCCTACTTTCCTCAAGGCATGTAAAGCGGTCCACGCCCAAAGCCACCACTAAGACAGGAACCAGGCGGGAGACGCCGTCCCAGGGATGCGACGACGCATTGCCGAGATATTTCCCTGTTGTTGCGCAAAGAAAAAGGCCGTCGCGGTTGGGCGGCAGGCTCTCTCTATGGCCTTCAGTGGCCTAGAATTTGTAGGCGATGCCGAAGCGAACCTCATTGATCTTCAGATCAACATTACCATTCGGCAATGATTCAGTGCCGAAATCAGTAAAGCGATACTCGGCGCGCAGCAGAAGATTGTCGGTCATGGCGTAGTCCAAGCCCGCGCCTATCGTCCATCCAGTAAATGTGTCTCCGAAAGAACCTGAGACGGTATTACTGCTTGCGTCGATGCCGCCAAATGCAACGCCACCCGCGACATAGGGAAGCAAGCGATCAACGGCATATCCCAGTCGAAGTCTTGCCGCCCCACTCCACTTAAGTTCCTCGATCCCGATGCCGCCCGGAAATGGGAGACCGGGAGCGGCGAATATTTGGCCGCTGCCATCAACATTCGCATATACGACGTCCAGTTCCGCACCAATGACGATATTGTTCGGCATCTGGTAGTTGTAACCGGCGTAGACACCTCCAAGGAACCCGTCAGGATCTGTCTCAATGAAGCCCGGGCCGTTGGCCTGCCGTATATTTCCATCACCCCGAGCGTAGCCTGCCTGAAGACCGATATACCCACCTGTCCAGCTGAAAACCGGGGCGACTTCTTCGACCATGGCATCGGCAGCGAACGCCGACGAAGCCAGCAGAGACAACGACAAACCAAGAAGCAGCTTCTTCATAGGTGATCCCCTGTAACCCACCCTCTCGTAGCAGAGCGCGCCGATATGTGCCGTTGTATTTCCGCCACATTGGACCCTGATCCAAAACTGGGGTCAGCGCGCTTGACGAGATTGTATTGGCGAGAATCTTGCGTGCCGACCTTGCCTATGAGCGAGCAGCAAATGCTGGTCTTGCTCGAACAGCTTGCTCACGCCCGAATGCTCGTTAGAGACGTCCACGATCCGCAGCCCTCTGCACGCCGCCCTTGCGTATCAAACCGTACGTTGAATCCTTCTTGGGTCGCGCGCGAAAAGAGAGTAAATAAATCCCTTCGCAGGAAGGGAGGCCGCGATGGTTGAAACGCATATAGACGTCGCACGCGCGGCTATAGAAACCAGCTTTCGGTTGCGGCACCATTCCCTGGCCGGAACCGCCTCATTCCGCCACGGCATGGACCACTCCCGACTGGCAATCGAGGCCTCGCGCGAACTGCTCAAGCGCCTTCGCCAACGTCACTGCGATGACCTGGCCCGAGGTTGGGAAGATCCGGACCCAGATCCTGTTGCCGTCTCGGCCTTCGATGCCGACATTCTCCGCTCTGCATTTCGAAACCTGGTCCGGGAAACAGGCGTTCCCGAGTGTGAATGGCGCCACCTGGCTGAAAGCTTGGTCCGCGAATATGTCGGGTGCGAGCAGGTTGACGCAGGCTTGTTGGACTGGATTACCCACAAGTAGTCACCGCTTGGATAAATCGCGTACCGACGCAAAACAGCCCGTCCCGCCCACATTGCCGGTGACACGAAACGGGCTGCGGAAGCCGGCATGCGGCGCTTCCTGCAATCCAACTTTGGACGCGCCCGGATGTTCCGTTAGCTTCTGCTGAAAAGCGGGTACATCCTGTTGCTGTGGCCATTCGACAGTCGCTGGTAGAGTAGACCCGCCGCTCCATTTGCGAAGCGACGGGCTCTCGCCCACCCCATACCTGTCAGAGCAATTTAGATGCCAAATTGTTTGACCCGTTATGGAGCACAGCCTTCGCGTTGCCAGTCGGTCCTGCCAGTCGCCTTCTCGTCGCTCTACCTCGACATCGATAACCATGCACATCATGCCGGCGTTGGCCGCGATCACGAAATTGTCGGATTCGTACGAAGCAGAGTTCTGTACGATTCCAACCCTTTAACTTTGCACACCCCTGTTTTGTAATTCGGCGGCTGGGGGACGCCGTGCATCAGGTCGCATTTCACTGTCAATCGCGCGCCAGTGGGCGTATCTTCTCTAAATCGTCTGCACGTGTTTACGGGCGCGGACGGCAGGGAGATTGGAAAGCTCTTGCCCCAAGCGGGATTGAGCTATGACCAATCAAGAGAACGATTCCTATAAAAACCAATTGTTGCGTCGGCTTAACCCTGGTGACCTGGGGCTTTTGCAGCCACACCTTGAACTGTGTGACCTCGAGCTGAAAATGACCTTGGAGAAAGCCGATTCGGAGATCGAGACGGTTTACTTCCTGGAAGACGGCATTGCCTCTGTGGTCGCGGCGGCTTCAGGTAAGGAGGCCGAGGTAGGTCTTGTCGGCTTTGAGGGAATGACCGGTGCCGCGCTCGTGATGGGCGCTGACTATGCGGCGCATCAATGTTACATTCAGTCGCCCGGCAGCGCTTTCAGGATCGGAGCCGAGCCCTTCAAGGAGGCTCTTGCGAACAGCCCAACGTTGCGCCTGTTCCTGTTGCGCTATGTCCACTACTTCCACATCCAGACCAGCTATACGGCCCTGATCAACGCAAAATCAAACCTTGAAGAGCGGTTGGCGCGCTGGCTTCTAATGTGTGACGATCGGGTCCACGGCGAACGCCTTGCGATCACCCACGAGTTTCTCGCCATCATGCTTGGAGCAAGACGCCCAGGGGTTACCGTTGGACTGCAAGTGCTGGAAGGGCGCGGTTTCATCTATTCTCGACGAGGCGAAGTGCATATCAGGGACCGCAGCGGCCTTGCGGCTTGCGCAAACGGCACCTACGGCAAACCGGAGGCCGAGTATGCGCGGCTGGTTGGATGAGAGCGCCTTCCCAGCATGCCGGACGTGGACCACTATAATAGGTGGTTCCAGACACTTGTGCCTCGCGCCAGCAAAACAGCCCGTCCCCATATTGCCGATACAGGAAACGGGGTGCGGAAGCCGCGATGCGATGCTCCCGCAATTCAACTTTGGACGCGCATGGATGTTGCGTTAGCTTCCGCTGACATGCTGCAGTCAGCTACCGCGACACCGAAAGTCGTTCATATCCCGTGGGTCAGTACAAGGTAAATAGCGGGCACTAACATCAACCAGCCGCCCATTCCTAGAACCACCAAAATGGCCATGCGCTCTGTTCGCCTGACAAGGTCGGCAATGTTTTCCTCGTCCGGCAACGAGACGGCGTCCGCAAACCCCGCGGCATGGTCGTTGTCATTTCCCGGTTGGTTTGCGCTGCCACTCGCATTCAATCTTTGGACCAATGTCATTGTTATCGTTCACCAAAAAAAATCCCAACCGGCCCGTTCTCGGCGCGCGAGCCGGAACGGGCCAAGGCGGAAAACTAGTTAAAATCGAAGGACGACCGAAGGTCCCCGTCGGCGGTAGCACCGGACGCGACGGCGGCCATGCCGCCAGTAACTGCGGCAAACCCGTCTCCAGCCTCGCCGGCGGCGGCGGTGGGGACGGTGGTGCCAGTCCCGATGGTAGACTTGCTGCACTTCTGCCTGTGCATCTTCGTCAAAGGTCGCTGTTTGTGGCGTCTCAAGTTCATCGAGGATGCCGCGTCCGGCTCCTGGAACACCCGCCACTGCGTCGATTGGGCGGACAGCGCTTGCAAGGGCCGCTGCCCCGGCAACACCAAACATTGCAGTCAAGAAGGATCGCCGATCCATAATAAACCTCCCAAGGTACCTGAGCTAAAAAGAGCGCGCTGCCGAATGAGCAGCCCAGGGCACGGTGAAATACAGGACCCGCCAGCCGCCGAAGCGGCTCACGGGTCCTATCAGCGCAGGAAGGGACGTAGCCGCGCCGATCCACGTCATGTCAGCCAAGGACTATCCCGATCACCAGGAAGGTGATGGCTGTTGCCAAAATCGGTGCGAGCAACCATCGCGCCTGTCCGACACTTTTTTCCACTGTTTCTCTCCGCGTTTGCAGAGACAACAACCTTTAGGCCTAAGCCGTTCCGCCTACTCCCAACGGGTAAGACCATTGCGTTTGCCAATCAGACTTTGGTCCTGCGCAGGTTCAGCCAGAAGCCCGTATGAGGAACGTTTGGCCTGGCGACGTGTTCGGGTGGCCAGCCGATCGTGCTGCCGCCAGTTACAAGAGGAGAAAAACAATGAGGATGCACCTAAGCAGCGCCGCTGCGGCGCTCTTGCTGTTGGCCAGCGTCGGCGCGGTTGCGGCACAGGATGTGGTTGTCACACAGGAACAGGACACCGTCGTGCGCGAATACGTGAAGAAGCAACCCTTGGCTTCTGTGAAGCTTCCGGGGGTGGAGTTGAACGTCGGCACGGCTCTGCCAGACACGGTCGAGCTCCACGAGGTCCCCAACGTCAAATACCGCTGGTCGACAACCGAACGGTTCTGGTGGACCCGAGCACACGCAAGATTGTGAAAGTCTACGACTGAAACTTCGAACCGGCCACGCCCGCCGGCAGGGATGGCGGCGGGGTGTGCTCGTCAAACCGCCGCTGAAATCGGACAAATGAAAATGATGAGCCCTGAAGTCGAGACGTCGCAAGCGCTCGTGGCGCGCCTGGCTGATCTCCAGGCGAAAGCGCGGGCTGCACGTATAAACGAGGCCGAAATAAAGACCTTCCAAAAGCTCGCAGCCGTCACGGACGACAGTGCGGTCATTCGGCTCGGGATTTGGCCGTTCCAGGTTCGATGACGACATAGTGGTGCACGAGGTCACACCCTGATCGCCGCCGCCAAAATCCAGTTCTGCCTGCGGATCGCCGCGCGCAGCTCCGGGTATCTTCGCCGCGTCGCGCTTCACGAACTCGATGAACATCATGTCATTGAAGATCAGTTCGTCGAGCCCCGATGCTCCAAAATATCCCAAATTGGGCTGCCTTCTATGACGCGCTCGCAACCTGGGCGGATGCCCCAATCCTGGTGAACGTGTTTCGCACCCTGACAGACTTGTAGACGTAGGCGACCCAGAGCCCTGTCACCACAAACGAGACTATGGGGGCCACCAGCGCATCGCCTGCGAGCACCAGGCTCACCGGAACGCCCAGAACTGACGCAACCCAGATCGCGTCCAGGATAAACACGACGGGAATCGCCAGCCACTGGAGCAGAAACAATTGCGGAAAGCGGCGGCTACGCCGCAGCATCGAAACGAGCACAACCAGCTGAAGCGCCAGAAATGCCAGATTAAGGGCAACCTCGCCATACACCGCCAGCGGCCCGTTCGAGAGGGTCATGAGTTGCTGATAGCCGTCGGCCGAATTGGCGAAGTCGGCAAGCGTCCGCAATGGTGACACTGCCTGACCGATAGCCAGCAGCATCAGCCAGCCGCCGAAGCCCACAAGAGCCTCAGGATTCTGTGACGGCTTCGCGGCTGATCGAACGGCAAGGAAAACAGGCACGCCGATCAACAGCAGCAAGATCGCCCAATGCCAGACTGAAAACGTCCCCATTTACCCCTCCCCCTATTTATGCCCTCCTAGGTTGTACCAGATTTCAAACGCAACTCAAGAGGCGACCCGCGTCTGAAACCAGGTCTATGCGGAAGCGACGCTTTCTCCTGCCTGCTCCTGACGTGTCACACCCCAATCGCCGCCACCAATATCCTATTCTGCCTCCGTATCGCCGCGCGCAGTTCCGGTATCTTCGCCGCGTCACGCTTCACGAATTCGATGAACATCATGTTCATGTTGTTGAAGATCAGTTCGCCGAGCGCTGCACCGTCGATGTCCTGGCGCACCAGGCCAATCTCCTGCAGCCGGGCGATCAGGGCGCGGATCTGTTCGGTCAGGGCGCGGTCGAGCGCGGTGTAGGCCTGGCCGAACGGGCTGTCGGGCAGTTGCGTCGAGATTGCCATCGCCTGCCGCCACATCTCCTTGCTGAGATAGTGCAGCGAGTGCTCGATATAGATGCCGACCAGCGTGTCCAGCGCGTCGCCGACATTGGCCGGCGGCTTGGCGACGACGCCTTGCCCGGCATTCAGCACCTCGTTGACCTCCAGCGAGACGATGGCGCCGAGGATGTCGCCCTTGTTCTCGTAGTAGTTGTAGATCGTCCCGACAGAGACCTCGGCCTGCGCGGCGATCGCCTCGATCTTGGCGCCTTCGTAGCCGGCCTCGCGAAACAGTTCGGCCGCCGCCTCGATGATACGCCGGTGCCGGTCCGCCTTTTGCCTAGCCCGCAATCCGCTCATTCCCAGCCTCTTGCCATAAAAACAGAATTGACTCAATTTTAGAATTGGTTCAATTTTTTGCAAGAAGCCACAAAGGCAAGGGAGAACACTCGATGTCACACACAGCCAGCAATCCGCTTTCCATCCTGAAGACCCGTTTGCGCACAGCTGCCGCAGCCGCGGCGCTGCTGCTTTCGACGAGCGCGCAGGCCGCCGATCTCAACGCGCTGATCTGGTGCGATCATGCCGATCCGGCCTTGCTGCAGCCTTTCGAGGAGGCCAATGGCGTCAAGGTCAACGTCAAGGAATTCGAGGGCACCGGCGCCGGCCTCGCCATCGTCGAGCAGTCGCAGCCCGGCGACTGGGATGTGATGGTGATCGACAGCATCGACGTGCCGCGCGGCGTCGAGAAGGGACTGTTCGAGCAGTTGCCGGAAGACAAACTGCCGCTGGCCGACCTGTTCCCGCAGGTGAAGATGGACGGCTCCACCGTGGTCGGCGGCAAGCGCTACGGCATCACCGAAAAGTTCGGCTACAACACGATCGGCTACAACAAGACCAAGGTCGATCCGGCCGACATGCAGTCGATGGCAGCACTCACCGGCGACAAGTACAAGGGCAAGGTCGCCATCTACGACTACTACCTGCCGGTCATCGGCATGGCGGCATTGGCGATCGGCAAGAAGACGGCCGATCTCACCGAAGCCGACCTGCCCGCCCTCAAGGACGAGCTCTTGAAGATGAAGGCCAATGCCAAGCTGGTCGGCGAAGTGACCGCCAGCCAGACGGCGCTTGCGACCGGCGAGGTCGACATATTGGTCGGCGGCGGCGAATGGGTGACGGCGGGCCTGGCCAAGGAAAACCCGGCGCTGGACTTCTCGGTCCCCAAGGAGGGTGCGATTCTCTGGTCGCAGTCGCTGGCCATGTTCAAGGATTCCAAGAACAAGGACATGGCGCTGAAGTTTATCCAGTACATTATGAGCCCGGAAGGCCAGGCGCGCCTTGCCACCTCCTCCTGCTATTGGGGCATGCCGGCCAACACCAAGGCCGCACTCACCGACGACCAGAAGAAGGTTTTGCGCTTCGACGAGCAGCCGGGCTTCCTGGCGCGCGCCCAGGCCTATCCGGCGCCGAACGCCGATCTCGACAAGAAGATGCAGGATATGTGGACCGAAATGCTGCAGACGAAATGAGCCGATAGCGCTCATGAGCAGCTCGGCAAACAACGGACGTGCCCTGCCCCGGGCGGGCTCTGCTCTGCCCCGGGCGGCCCTGCCCCGGGCGGGCTCTGCTCTGCCCTGGGCGCTGGTCACGCCGGCGCTCGGCTGGACGCTGCTGTTCTTCGTGCTGCCCTTCATCGCCATGGGGTTTTCCAGCCTGACGGCGCATGAGGGCGGCGGCTTCACGGCGTCCAACTACAGCCAGTTCTTCACCAACCCGTCCTACTGGCAGGCGATGGTGAACTCGCTGCAGGTGACCGCGATCGTCACCGTGATCTCGGTGCTGCTCGCCTATCCATTTGCCTGGATCCTCGCCGAACAGGTTCCGGAGCGCTGGCAGCGGCTGGCACTGATGCTGGCCGTGCTGCCGTTCTGGACCTCCTATGTCGTGCGCTCCTACTCGTGGCTGCTGGTGCTGGCGCAGAACGGCGTCGTCAACCGGGCGCTGACCGGCTCTGGCCTATTCAGCGAGCCGCTGCAACTCGCCAACACGCGTTTCGCCACCGTCACCGGCTTCGTGCACTTCTTCGTCATGCTGTTGACGCTGACCATCTTTGCCAACCTCAAGCAGTTGAGCCCGAGCTACCGCAAGGCGGCCGCCGATCTCGGCGCCGGGCCGGTGCGCACCTTCCTGCATGTCGTGCTGCCGCTGACCTTGCCCGGCATCATGGTCGGAGCCTTCCTGACCTTCGTGCTGTGCATCGGCGATTACATCACGCCGCAGATCCTGGGCGGCAACAACGAGCTACTGATGCCGCAGCTGGTGATGATGCAGATCGGCAGGCGCGGCGATTTTCCGCTGGCCTCCGCACTGTCGATCATCCTGATGGCGGTGGTCACATCAGCCTATCTCGCCTGCGCGCGCTGGCTGAAGATCGAGCGGGCCTGAGATGCGCCGGATTGTCCGCATCGCCTCCTGGCTCTACGCGCTCGCCGTCTACGGCTTCATCTTCCTGCCGGTCGTCGTGCTGGTGCTGTTTTCGCTGCAGGCGACGTCGTTCCCGATCCCGCCCTTCACCGGCCCGTCGCTGCGCTGGTACGATGCGGTTCTTTCGGACACGCGGCTGACCTCGGCGCTGGTCAACTCGCTGCTGGTGGCATCCATCTCCTCGCTCGCAGCCGTCACGCTCGGCTTTCTCTCCGCCTGGGGCTTTGCCCGCTTCGTCCTGCCTGGCTCCGGCCTGCTGCGCGGGCTGATCACCCTGCCGCTGACGGTCAGCTATCTCATCATCGGGATGGGGCTGCTGGTGCTGTTCAACTGGGCCGGCGTGCCGAAATCGCTGCTTGCCGCCGGCATCGGCCATGTCGTGATCAACCTGCCGCTGTGCTTTGCCATCATCTACAGCCAGATGGG